>CAZOLL010000302.1:0-5676 GCA_964580365.1 uncultured Phycisphaeraceae bacterium | reverse complement strand
GCTCCACCAGCTTCGGGGCCGAGTGGGGCGCGGCGGGCGCCCGGGCCGCTGCATCCTCGTCGCGAGCGGCGAGGCGGAGGAGGTCGCTGCGCGCCTCGACGTGCTCGTCCGCGAGACCAGCGGTTTCGCGATCGCCGACGAGGACCTGCGGCTGCGCGGCGCGGGTCAGGTGTTCGGCAGCCGCCAGCACGGCGCATTCGACTTCGTGCACGCCGACCCGCTCCGCGACGTCGACCTCCTGGCGCTCGCCCGCGCCGACGCCCGTTTCGCGGTCGAGAGCGGCCGCGCCGAATCGGTGCTCGCCGCATTGCCGCGCTTCGCGAGCTTCGCGCGCGCCGCCGCCGGGACGGAGATCGGCCCGGGCTGATCGACTCCTTCGAGGAGGATTGTCCTCGCGCGCGATTCCGAGCACGAGCACCCGCACGAGCACGTCGCCGGGCCCCCTCGGCGGAAAAACCGGATTCTCGAGTCCGACGGCCGGACCCGGGGTCAATCCCTCGCAAAGCGCCGGTGGTTCCCGGCGCGAACAACGAGGTGACCCGACATGTCCACGCGCAGAATCCTCCCGTCCACCCTGCTCGCCGCGGCGCTCGTCGCTCCGCTCGCGGGCGCCCAGACCGTCATTTCCGGTTCGGTGTCCGACGGCAGCGGCGGCCCGCTGCTTTCCGGCGTCGTCTACCACGCCTCCGGCCAGATCACCGTGCCGGTGAGCACGACGCTGACGATCCAGCCCGGCGCGATCATCAAGTTCAACGGCTCCGGCCTGTCCGTCGACGGCACGCTGAACGCCGTCGGCACGTCCGGCAGCCCGATCGTGTTCACGTCGATCAACGACGACAGCGCGGGCGGCGACACGAACGGCAACGGTCCGTCGTCCGGCGCGCCTGACCAGTGGAGCGGAGTCGGCCTCGGCGCCGCCGCGGACGCGAGTCACCTGAAGTTCGTCGAGGTGCGCTTCAATGGATCGGGTTTCTGGCCGGCGATCCGGCTCACGAACTGCAACGCCTGGATCGAGAGCTGCACGCTGCGCGACGGCCAGCACGGCCTGCTCGACCTGCAGGACAATTCGTTCCCGACCGTCACCGGCAGCAGCTTCGTCAACTGCGGTGACCAGCCTCCCGTCTTCAACGTGCCGATCGACGCCGTGCCCGGCTTCAACGGCAACACGGCGACGGGGACGGGTCTCGGCCGCTACCTCCGCGTCGGCGCTTCGACCGTCGCCGGAAACGTGTCGATCGGCGTCGCGAACGTCCTCAACAACTGCATCGTGCTGCCCGGGCTCTCCGTCCCGGCGGGCCGCTCGCTCACCATCGGCGCGGGCGTGTTCGTGAAGATGCAGAACTTCAGCGGCATCACGGTCGACGGGACGTTGGTCACGAACGGCACGCAGGCCGACCCCGTCGTCGTCACCACGCTCCCCGACGACAGCTACGGCGGCGACCACAACAACAACGGCCCGAGCTCCGGCGCGCCCGACTCCTGGTTCGGCATCGCGTTCAACGCCACCGCCGACGCGAGCGCGCTCAACAACACGATCGTTCGCTACTCGGGAGCGAGCTTCAACAGCGCGATCGAAGTGTTCGGCGCCGACATCACCTGCACCGACTGTCTCTTCCGCGACAACCAGCACAGTGCGATCGACATGAACGGCGTCGACGCGCACCCGCAATTCATCCGCTGCGCATTCCAGGACAACTCCGAGAACGCGACGCGCAACATTTCGATCAGCGCCGTGCCGGGGTTCGTCGACTGCATCGCAGTGGCCGGCATCCCGGGCCAGTACCTCCGCGTCACGAACGGCACGGTGACGGCGCCGACCACGATCTCGAAGCAGAACTCGATCGGAGGCTCGATCGTCCTCGCGACGAACCTGTTCGTGCCGGCCGGGCAGTCGCTGACGCTGAACCACGGCACCGTGTTCAAGGCCGAGACCGCGTACTCGGTCTCGGTCGACGGCGTGATGAACGTCGCGGCCGACGCGTCCGATCCGGTCGTGTTCACCACGCTGCCGGACGACCAGTTCGGAGGCGACACGAACCAGAACGGCCCGTCGTCGGGCTCGCCGGACACCTGGTACGGGGTGCACTACAACGCCGGCTCCGGCGCCTCGAACGTGAAGGGGCTGCGCGTGCGCTACTCGGGCGCCGGGTTCACTCCGGGCCTGAACCTCCAGTCTGCGAACGTCACGGCCCGCGAGGTGCGCGCCGACTCGTGCGCCCACGACGGCATCCGCATCGGCGCGCTCTCCGGCGTCGCGCGGGACTTCGTCGCGTTCGCCTGCAACGACTCGGGCATCCGGGTCTCGGGCGGCGCGTTCGCGATCGAAAACGCGTCGATCGTCAACACCAGCGGCACCGGCCTCGTGAACACCGGCGGCGCGTGGACCGGGACCATGAAGAACTCGATCCTCGCCGGCAACGCCGGAGAGTTCTCGTCGGTCTCGAGCGGCCAGGTGTCGTGGTCGCTCTGCTCGGCCTACGCCGGCTCGAACAACAACTTCAACGCGAGCCCGGCGTTCGTGAACCAGGCCGGCGGCGACCTCCGCCTCACGGCGGGTTCGCCGTGCGTCGATGCCGGCGATCCGACTTCGTCCGCAACGGGCGGCGACTCCGCGGGGGCGCCGCGGCTCACCGACGGAAACCTCGACGGTGCGCGGCGGATCGATGTCGGGGCCACGGAGTTCACGAACGTCGGGCTCTCCATCACGGGCACTCCGCAGCCGGGCGGCTCGCTCACTCTCACCACGAGCGGCACCGCCGGCATGTCGGTGATCCTCGTGGCAGGGCTCGACGGGCAGGTCGAGTTCGCGCCGTACGGCACGCTGTTCGTCAATCTCGCGCTGCCGTACCTGTTCCTCCCGCTCGGGACGATCCCGAGCAGCATCCCCGCGACCGTGCCGGCAAACTTCCCGGTGCCGTTCGAGCTCGCGTTCCAGGAGATCGCTTACACGAGCAACAAGGCGAACCTCTCGAACGTGGTGCACGTGCGATTCGTGTCCCCGTGACCGCTCGGGCAGCGACGAGCGACTGAACCGTCACGCGGCATCGGGCCCGGCGGAGCGCCTCGCGCGCGCCGCCGGGCCCGACCTTGTCCCGTTGCTGAAAGGGCACGTCGGGATAGCATGGCCCGACCGAGTCTTGAGTCTTGGGACGAACGCGTGATGCGACCGCGGGCCTGCCTCCTCCTTCTATTGTCGGCGCTCGCGAGCCCGGCTCTCGCGCAGACGACGCCGACCGGCGGCGAGCTCCCGCGGCCGCCATCCCCCGAACGCCGCCCCAAGTCGCGACTCGAGTTGGAGCTGCCGCCGAAGTCCGGCAAGCCGGCCGACACGGCGGCGCAAGACGCGCCGCGCGCCACCGTCGAGGAGGCATTCGGCGAGCTGTCGAAGTACCCATCCGAGTCCGCGATCCGCGCGATCGAGACGCTCATCGCGCGCGGCGACGAGGTCGTCGAGCCGCTGCGCGAGGTGGTGCGCGGCACGGCCAGCGGGCCGAAGCCGGCCGCCGCGCTCGTCCTCGCGCGCTTGAAGGACGAAGAATCGCTGCCGATCCTCCTCGGCCTCCTCGAAGACCCGAAGCTCGCCGACAAGGCCGCGACCCTGTACGAGGCGATCGAGACGCTCTCGCCGGACCACGCATTCGCGCGCGCTCTGGTGCAGGCCGACGACGCGTCGGCGAAGCTGCGCGCCGCGGCGCTTCGCGTGCTGCGTCGTCGCACGACCGCGCAGAACGCATCCGACCTCGTCCCGCTGCTTCACGCCAAGGCGCCGCAGACGAAGAAGGCCGCGTTCGTCCTGCTCGACCGGTTCGGACACGACCTTGGCGGCGCGGCCATCGAGCTGCTCGGCGACGGCGACGCGCAACTCTCGACGGTCGCGTCGCGCTGGCTCGCGGCCGGGCACGCGGGCCCCGAATGCGAGGCGACGCTCGCGCGCCTCGCGGCGGAGGATCCTCCCGGCCGCCGCGCATCGTGGGCGCTGATCACCCTCGCCGAGCTCGAGGACGCGACCGGCCGGCCGCTGATCCCCGCCGACCGCCAGGCCGCGCTCGAGAAGCGACTGTCCGCGCGTGATCCGCTCGAGAGAGTGGCTGCGGCCATCGCGATGACCCACGTGCTCTTCCGCAAGGAGGACGAGGATTCGACGCGCGCGCTCGGCGAGAAGGTGCTGCCGGCGCTGATGGAGCCGTTCCTGCGCAACGAGTTCTTCAAGGACTTCGTGCCGCTGTTCCCGCTCGCGGGAGCGCGCGTGAAGCGCATCACCGGCACCGACCTCGGACAGGACCTCGCGAAGTGGCGCGCGGCGTGGGAAGGCGACAAGAAGGGCGAGCATCCGACGCTCGTCCGCCGCGACCTCGACGTCGCGTCGATGGTCGCCGGCCCTTCCCGGCTCGTCGTCCGCTACCGGCGCGAGGGGTTGCCGCGCGCCGGCCGCGCGCGGGACGTCACGCTCGCGGGCGCCGACCTCCTGTCGGTCGCGAAGACCGATCCGTCGCTCGCCGGCGCCATGTTCCTCGACGTGCCGCGCATGCAGTCGCTGCTCGACGCGCTCCGCGAGAGCGGCGTGGTCGAACGCGGCCCGCGCAGCATCAACGCCGCGCTCGGCGTGCGCTCGTTCGAGTTCGCGCTCGACAACCGCGTGCGCGCGACGGCGGTGACCGGCGAGACGGACGCGGATTTCGCGCGCGCCGAGACCGCGCTGTTCGCCGCCGAGCGCGCCGCCGCGTGGCAGCGCCTGCTCGCGTCGACGCCCGACACCTTCGCCGAGCGCGTGCGCACGGAAGGCGGGGCCTACGGCTTCGACTTCGGCCCCGAATCGGCTGCCGCGCAGGCGTCGCCCGACGATCCCGCGCGCCGCGCGGGCCGGCTCGTCCAGACGACCGTCGCCGCGCTCCCGCGGTTGTCGCACGAGGCGCGGGTCGACGCGCTGCTCGCCATCCTCGAAGACCCCGACCGCGTCGCGGCCGCGGCGCAAGAAGACCTCCGCCAGGCGATCGTCGCGCTGCAGGACGAGACCTTCCTCGAAGGTGCGCCGGCGCTGCTGGTGCGATTGGTCGCGGCGAAGAAGGACCCGGCGTTGGCCGCGCCGACGGCCGAGTACCTCGTCGCGCGCTTCGGCGACGACGCCATCGAACCGATCGGCCGGCTCGTGCGCGAGCTCGGCGCGACCGACGCCGCGTTCTCGCATCCGCTCGTCGCGGTCCGCGTGGCCGCGTTGCGGGCGACCGCGCCGCCGGTCGACGCGGCCGCGGCCGCGAAGATCGAGCTCTTGCTCTCCGATCCCGATTCGCGCGTGCGCAAGGAAGCCGTCTCGGCGCTCGCGCGCTCGGGCGACCCCGGGCTCCGCGCCCGGCTGTTCGACCTCGCGCGCGGCGATGACCGCGGCCTGAAGCGCGCCGCGATCGAGGCGCTCGGCGTCGAGGGCTCGGACGACGCGACGTCGTTCCTCGTCGAGCTGGCGAACGGCGCGGACGCGGCGAACGCACCCGATTCGCAGCTCGCATTGGCCGCCGCGCGCGGCCTCGCGCGCACCGGCGGCGGCCGCGGCGTGCTGCCGCTCGAGACCGCGCTCGACCGCGTCGGCCCCGTCGACCCGCTCGGCGTCGCCGCGCTCGACGGTCTCGCCGCGCTCGCGAAGTCGGGCGACTCGGCCGCGCTCGACGCGCTCAAGCGACGCCT
>CAZOLL010000301.1:0-5685 GCA_964580365.1 uncultured Phycisphaeraceae bacterium | reverse complement strand
AGCAGACGCTCCTGCGCGACACCGTGCGCCGGTTCGCGGAGGAAGAGGTCGCGCCGCGCGCGATGCAGATGGACAAGACGTCCACCTTCGACATGACGCTGTGGGAGCGGATGCGCGAGGTCGGCCTCACCGGCATTCCGATCCCCGAGGATCTCGGCGGTGCGGGGATGGACTCGCTCTCCTACATCCTCACGATCGAAGAGCTCGCGCGCGTGTGCGGCTCGACGGCGCTCACGCTCGCGGCGCACGTCTCGCTCGGCACGTATCCGATCTTCGCGTTCGGGAGCGAGAGCCAGCGGCGGAAGTACGTGCCCGACCTCGCTTCCGGGAAGAAGATCGGCACGTTCGGCCTCACGGAGCCGGGCGCGGGCTCCGACTCCGGCGGCACCAAGACGACCGCGGTGAGGAAGGGCGATCGCTACGTGCTGAACGGCACCAAGTGCTTCATCACGAACGCCAACATCGGTCACACCTTCCTCGTTACCGCGAAGACCTCCGACGAGCCGGGCTCGCGCGGGATCTCCGCGTTCATCGTCGAGGACGGCTTCAAAGGCTTCGCCCGCGGCCAGAAGCTCGAGAAGCTCGGCACGCGCGGCTCCGACTGGGCCGAGCTCCTGCTGCAGGACTGCGAGGTCCCCGCGGAGAACCTCGTCGGCGAAGAAGGCTCGGGGTTCAAGCTCTTCATGAAGACGCTCGACGGCGGGCGCATCTCGATCGGCGCGATGGCCCTCGGTCTCGCTCAGGGCGCGTTCGAGCGCTCGGTGAAGTATGCCCGCGAGCGCACGACCTTCGGCCGGCGCATCGGCGACCACCAGGCCGTCGCGTTCAAGCTCGCGGACATGGGCACGCAGATCGCCGCCGCGCGCCACCTCGTCTACCACGCCGCTCGCTTGAAGGATTCGGGCCGCCCGTTCGGCAACGAGGCCGCGATGGCGAAGCTGTTCGCGTCCGAGGTCGCGATGAAGGTGACGTACGACGCGATCCAGGTGCACGGAGGTTACGGCTACTCGGTCGAGTACGAGGTCGAGCGCTTCTGGCGTGACGCCAAGCTCTGCACGATCGGCGAGGGCACCAGCGAGGTGCAGCGCCTCGTGATCTCGCGCAACCTGATGAAGTGATCGAGCCTCATTCCATGAACGTCGTCATCACCGACGCAGTGCGCACGCCGATCGGTCGTTTCCTCGGCGGGCTCAAGGACAAGTCCGCGGTCGAGCTGGGCACGCACGCCGTGAAGGCGCTCCTCGAGCGCGCAAAGCTCGACGCGACGAAGGTCGACGAAGTCGTGTTCGGCAACGCGCGCCAGGCAGGCGGCGGGCCGAACCCGGCGCGGCAGATCTCGATCAAGTCCGGCATCCCGTCCGACAAGGTCGCGCTCACGCTGAACAAGGCGTGCGGCTCCGGCCTGGAAGCGATCGTCCACGCCGCGCGGCTCGTGAAGCTCGGTGAGGCCGACGTCGTGGTCGCCGGCGGCACCGAGTCGATGAGCCGCGTCCCGTTCGAGCTCGACCTGCGCGAAGGCCTGCGCCTCGGCCACGCGACGCTGCACGACGGCAACTTCCGCGACGGGTTCGACTGCCCGCTCGCGGGTCACGCGATGGGGCGCACGGCCGAGACGCTCGCCGAGCAGTTCAAGATCTCGCGCGTCGAGCAGGACCGCTTCGCCGTCGACTCGCAGATGAAGTGCGAACTCGCGCGCAAGGCGAACCGCTTTGCGAAGGAGATCGCCCCGATCTCGTGGACCGACGCGAAGGGCAACACGGTCACGGTCGCGAACGACGAGCATCCTCGCGACGGCGTGACGGTCGACGCGATGTCGAAGCTGCCCGCCGTGTTCAAGAAGGACGGCACCGTTCACGCCGGCAACTCGTCGGGGATCACCGACGGCGCCGCCGCGGTGCTCGTGATGTCGGACTCGACGGCGGCCGCGCTCGGCAAGAAGCCGATCGCGAAGATCATCGGCGCGACGTCGGCAGGAGTCGACCCGACGGTGATGGGCCTCGGCCCCGTTCCTGCGACGCGGAAGCTCCTGAAGCGGCTCGACCTCGAGCTGTACGACTTCGACCTCATCGAACTCAACGAGGCGTTCGCGGCGCAGGTGATCGCGTGCGACCGCGAGTTGAAGCTCCCGATGGACCGCGTCAACGTGAACGGCGGCTCCATCGCGCTCGGGCACCCGATCGGCGCCACCGGCTGCCGCATCGTGGTGACGCTGCTGCACGAGCTGCAGCGGCTCTCGATGCAGCGCGGCCTGGCGACGCTGTGCATCTCGGGAGGTCTCGGGATGTCGGTGGCCTTCGAACGCGTCACGTGACCTTGCCGCGCGCGACGCATTGCCTCGCGCGGGCGACGATCGTTGTCGAGAATCGCGGGGACGAACTGAAGTCGAATCGCCCGATTTGCATTCGGCCGAACTCGGGTTAGGTTTCGGCCGCGCGCAGCCCGGCGCGGCGGTCCCGACTGACATTCCGTCCGATTCAACCCCGCACGGGGAATTCCTGCCGGAGAGACTCGATGCGTTTCACACCCCTCGCGGGAGCGGCGACGCTCCTCGCGCTCCTTTCCACACCCGCGTTCGGCGGCAACGACTGTCCCGGTGACCCGGGATACAAGCTTTCCGTCCTTCCGCCGATCGTCCCGATCGGCACCACCTTCACGGTGAAGTTCGAAGCGCCGAACGGGACGTTCATCCTGTTGATCCTGTCCGCGTCGCCGGGCCCGACCGCGACGCCGTACGGGACGCTGTGCGTCGGCGAGCCGTTCGCCGGCTACTTCCCGATCACGATGCCGAACTGCAGCACGCTCGAGGTCCCTCACCTCGTGGAGTGCGCGCCGGCGATCGTCGGAGTGACGGGGTACTTCCAGTACCTCGCGCAGTCGCCGAACGACGTCCGGGTGCACAAGTCGAACGGCGCCTCGATCAAGATCGTCGACGGCGAGTGCGACGACCCGATCAAGTGCGGCGACCTCGTGACGTTCACGCAGTGTCAGTGGGGCGAGAGCTGCTGCGGCGGCAACTTCGGCTGCTTCCGCGACTGCAACTTCCCGAAGGTCTTCCCGAATGGCCTGATCGCCGGCGACAAGGACGGCCCCGACGGCGACCAGATCTGGGCGCTGAAGCTGACGAACTCCGACGCGGTGGAGGACTTCCTCCCCGAGAGCGGGTACTCGCACCAGTTCGAGCGCGACCTCGTGAACCCGCACTCGACGCCCGCCGGCGCGTGGGGCGGCGAGCTGGTCGCAGCCAAGCTGAACGTCGCGTTCGACGACGCCGGCCTGTTCGACCCGTGGAAGAAGAAGGACCAGATCAAGCTCGGCGACCTGGTCTTCGTCCACTGCGTTCACCCGAAGCTGCTCGGCCTCTCCGTCCGTGACGTGATCGCGATCAGCGATCTCGCGATCTCCCGCGCGGTGGCCGTGCCGGTCGACGTCGACAACGACGGCATCGGCGACGTTCAGCTCTGGGATCTGCGCGACGCGCTCGAGGACCTGAACGAGAACTTCGCGAACGGTCACACCAACAAGGGTTGCCTGGCCTACCCGGTGCAGTGACCCGCGGCGCGTTTGCGCCGTCGCCATCGACAAGACCCGCCTCCGGCTCCCTGCCGGCGGCGGGTCTTGTCATCGGCAGCGCGGCGGTCCTGCGCCGCACGGCCCAATCGCGCGCAGGATCACTTCGCGGTCGGAGCGGGTCGCTTCCCCAGCCCCCGCTCCACCTCCGGCTCGACGGCTTCCGCCCAGATGCGGTAGCCCTTCGGGCTCAAGTGCCGGAAGTCCGGCATGATCTCCTTCGTGAGCGTGCCGTCCTTCTCGAGGAACTTGTCGCCGATGTCCAGGAAGCGCACTTCCTTGCCGTCGCCGACTTCCTTTTTCACGAGCGCGCTCGCCTCCGCGTTCTTCTCGCGCTGAGGGTTCGGCTTCTCGCCGCGGGGGAAGATCGCGAGCACGAGCACCTGCATCTGCGGCAGCTTCTCGCGCAGTTTCTTCACGATCGCGATCTGACCGTCGGCGATCTCGCGCGCCGTGTTGTCGGCGCCGTTCGAGTTGTTCGTGCCGATCATCAGCACCGCGAGCTTCGGCGTCGCCTTGCCTTCCGACTTCGGCTGATCGAGCCCGTCGAGGTTGCCGTGATCGAGGCGCCACAGGACGTGCTGGGTCCGGTCGCCGCCGATGCCGAGGTTGACCGCCTTGCGCGGGCCGTAGAACTCCGCCCACGCGTCCTTCCCTTCGTTTTCCCAGCCTTGCGTGATCGAGTCGCCGATGAACAACAGGCCGACGTCGCCTTCCTTCACGCGCGTGTTCATCGAGTCGTGTCGCTGCGTCCACCAGTCGTCCGGACGCGGCACCGGCGCGATCGCGTCGTGCGCCGGCTTGGGCGCGGCCTCCGGCGGATCCTGCGGGACGAGCACGGACGTGAGCAGCAGGAGGGCGGACAGCATGGCGGGGCTCCGTTCAGCCGATCGAGCGGGATGCGGGGGATCATCGTCGCGGCGCGCCCGGCGTCAAGGCGGCGGCGCTCCCTTGCCCCATTGGTTCCGCTCCGCTGAAATGCCCGACCTTTGCATCGTCCTTGAACGACGGAGTGTCGGGTGCCCCTCTCGATCGAGAAAGTCGGCGTCGTCGGCTGCGGCCTGATGGGTTCGGGCATCGTCCAGATCTCCGCGGTCGCGGGTTACCCCGTCACGGTCGTCGAGGCCGATGCCGCCGCGCTCGAGAAGGGGCTCGGCCGCATCCAGGGCTCCCTGAAGAAGCTGACCGAGAAGGGCGTGCTCACCGCCGACGCAGCGGCCGCTGCGTTCGGCCGCATCACGAAGAGCGGCAACATCGCCGAGCTGAAGGACGTCGACCTCGTCGTCGAGGCGATCGTCGAGGACCTGCCGATCAAGAAGAAGCTGTTCGAGACGCTCGGCAAGGTCACGAAGACGACCGCGATCCTCGCTTCGAACACCTCGTCGTTCCCGATCGCCGAGATGGGCCAGGCGTCGGGGCGCCCGCAGCACATGGTCGGCCTGCACTTCTTCAACCCGGTCCAGCTCATGAAGCTGGTCGAGGTCGTGAAGACGAATGCCACCTCGGCCGATGCGTTCGCCGCCGCGCGCGCCTATGCCGCGAAGGTCGGCAAGGTGCCGGTCACCGCGAGCGACACGCCCGGCTTCATCGTGAACCGACTCCTCGTCCCATACCTCGCCGAAGCTCTCCGCATGCTCGAGCGCGGCGAGGCGACGAAGGAGGACATCGACACCGCGATGACGCTCGGCACCGGACACCCGATGGGGCCGATCACGCTGCTCGACTACGTCGGCCTCGACACCACCTTGTTCATCCTCGAGGGCTGGCACCGCCGCTTCCCCGACAACGACCTCTTCGCGCCGCCGACGCTCCTGAAGGAGATGGTGGGGAAGGGGTTGCTCGGCCGGAAGAGCGGGCGCGGGTTCTACGAGTGGGACGGAGACAAACGCAAATGAGCCAGCTCGCCTCGATCCTCTGCCTCTTCTTCGCGACGGCGTGCACCAAGGCGCCCGACGAAACCAAACCGCAAGGCGCGCCGCCCGCCGCGAAGCCCGCGAACCCTTCGCCGGAGAAACCCGCGACGCCGCCGGCCGCGGTCGGCGGACTCACGCTCGAGTGCGAGTCGCCCGCGAAGGTCGCCGTCGGCGACGCCATCCCCTTCAAGTGCACCGTGAAGAA
>CAZOLL010000300.1:0-5690 GCA_964580365.1 uncultured Phycisphaeraceae bacterium | reverse complement strand
GCGAGGTCCCGCGCGCGCTTCGCCACGGTGCTGCTGTTCGCGAGCGCGCGCTCGAGGAGCGTGTCGAACATTGCCGAGGCCCTGGTATCGGCACGCCGCGCCTTCACCGCGGCGTCGACTGCGACGGCCGCGCCCGCGAGGATCGTCACGAGCACGATCACGACGCACGCCACGGCCACGCGGTGTCGTCGCACGAAGAGGCGCGCGTGGTACGCGGTGCTGGGTGGGCGCGCGGAGATCGGAAGGTGCGCGGCCCAGGCGCGGAGGTCGGCCGCGAGCGCGCCGACCGTCGGGTACCGGCGCGCAGGCTCGCGCTCCATCGCCTTGCGGACGATCGTCTCGAGGTCGCCGCGGACTTCGGCCCGCACGGACGATGGGCGGCGGGGCGGCGTCTCCTGGACGGTGCGTGCGGCCGCCGCGAGGTTCGCGGTGGAGATGTCCCACGGCAGCGCGCCGGTCAACAGCTCGAACGCCATCACGCCGAGCGCGAACACATCGGAGCGAGCGTCTCCGCCGTCTTGCCCGTCTCGAGTGCCGACGAGCTGCTCCGGGCTCATGTACGGGAGCGTGCCGAGGACCTCGCCGGGCGCCGTCTCGCGCGCCGCGTCCGCGTCACCGAACGCACGCGCGACGCCGAAGTCGATGACCTTCACGCGGCCCGCGCCGTCGACGAGGACGTTCGCCGGCTTCAGATCGCGGTGGATGATCTTGCGGCGGTGCGCGTGCTCGATTGCGTCGCAGACGTCGAGCAGGAGCGCGACGCGCGTCGCGAGGTCCGCGTGTTCCTCGTTCGCGAACGCCGTGAGCGTCCGCGCGCCCTCGACGAACTCCATCGCGAACCACGGCAGTTCCAGGCCGCCCGCGGAATGCACTCCGGCGTCGAACACCTGTGCGACGTGGGGGTGCTGCAGCCGAGCGAGGATCTCGGCCTCGCGCTCGAAGCGCCGGCGGTGCTCGCGCGAAGCGAACCCCGCGCGCAGGAGCTTGAGCGCCACCGTGCGGCGCGGCGACTCCTGCACCGCCAGATGGACGCTGCCCATTCCCCCGGCAGCGAGCGGGCGAACCAGCGTGAAGGCGCCGATGCGCGTGCGCGGCGGAACCGGCAAGTCGGGCGGGGCCGGCGGCTCGAGGAACGCGTCCCGGCGTTCGCTCGCGTCGAGCATCGCGCGCGCACGCTCCGCGAGTTCGGCGTCGACGGTCGCTTCCTCGGTCAGCAGGCGAGCTCGTTCTTCTTGGGCGGCGCCTTCCGCCCGTTCGACCAGCTCGCACAGGCGCCGCCAGCGATCGGTGTCGAGCGACCGGCTCATCGTCTCGCCTCAGATCCGGTTCTGCGCGTTGCCGTCGTCGCCGCCGAGCTCGGCGCGCAGCCACGCGCGGGCCATGCGCCAGTCACGCTCGACGGTCGGCACGGAAACGCCAAGCGCGCGGGCGACCTCTTCGGCAGAAAGCCCGGCGAAGAAGCGCAGCTCGACCACGTTGACCGCGCGCGGATCGGCGGCGCCAAGCGCGTCGAGCGCGTGATCGAGCGCCACCAGGTCGAGCGCGCGGCTCTCGAACTCGTCGAGGGTCGCGTCGAGCGGCTCGGCCGTTGCGCTCGCGGTCCGCTTCTCGGCGCCGCGCGCGCGCGCCCGGTCGACGAGGATCTGCCGCATCGCGCGCGCGGCGGCTCCGAAGAAGTGGGCGCGGTTCTTCCAGTCCGCGTCGTCTCCCGCGAGCTTGAGCCACGCCTCGTGGACGAGCGCGGTCGTCTGCAGCGTGTTGACGCCGTGTTCACGCCCGAGCGCTCGCGATGCGAGCAGCTTCAGCTCGTCGTAGACGAGCTGCCACAGCGCCTCGCCGGCGGCGGCGTCGCCGCTCCGCAAGCGGTCGCTCCGCCCGGGGGCGGGGGCCGCGCCGGTCATCGCGGGGGCGCGCGGGCGGCCCCGCGGGGGCCCCCGCCACTCTAGTCGCCGCGACCGGAGATCGGATCCGCGGCACGCGTCAGTACCCGAGTCTCAGGTCGAGGCCCTCGGTGAGGACCCACGCCGGCCCGCTCACGATGATCCCCTGCGTGTAGACCTCGAGCCCGTTCAGGATCGCCCACGGCGGCGTCGCCAGCGAGTGGACCGCGCCGATCGACGGGCTCGACCACGCGACGAACGGCGTCATCCCGACATGCAGTCCGGGCGTGAGGCTCACGAGCAGCTCGCCCGGCTGTCCGGCTCCGCCGTGCCCGGGGACGAGCGTGCCGCACGGAAAAGCGGCGTCGGGTGCGAGCGAGATCATCACCGTCGTGAGCGCGTTCGTGAATCCGGTCGCGCCGGTCGGATCCTGCACCCGCGACTGGAACACCGTGCCGGGCACCGGGGCCGGTCCGACGGCGACCAGGCTCTGCGGCGGCGCCGCGCCGGCGCACGGCAGGCGGACGGTCGCGGCGGCGGCCTGGGCCCCGTGCGGCGAGATCTTCGCGACGTAGCCGTCGATGCCTCCCGCGAGCTGTCCCTGGAAGACCGGCTCCAGCGCGAGGTCGGTCGAGGTCGTGACGCCGACCATCCAGGTGTACCCGTACTGGTCGTGGCGGATCCGTCCGGTCTCGTTCGCAGTCGACTCGAGACCGTTGCCGCCGAAGCCGGAGCAGCTCTCGAGCACGCCGCTCGCGTCGAACACCGCGTGGAACGCCTTGAACTCGCCGGTCAGGGTGAGGAACGGTTCCTTCAGCGTCACTGCGCCCGCACCCATCACGGCCACGCGCCCGCCCACGTCGAGCGCGATCGAGCGGACGTGCTGGTTGCCGTTGTTCGCGCCGAAGTACGTGCTCCACACGAGCGACGCGGCGCCGGACGCTGCGGTGTCGAAGCACGCGACGAAACCGTCGTCGCCTCCGGCGTAGACGCTCTGGTGCGCGCCCGCGGTGACCGGCAAGTCGGAAGACGTCGTCGCGCCGCAGATCCAGGCGCGCCCCGAATCGTTGCACGCGACGCCCATCCAGCGGTTCGTGCGGTTCTCGCCGTCGGAGCCCCCGAACAGCGTGCCGTACTCGAGCGTCGAGCCGTCGGGGCTGACGCGGTAGAGGAAGAGATCGGATTCGTTGTCGGCGTCGGTGGTCGCCGACTGGAACGCACCCGCGGTGACCGGCACGAGCTTGAAGCAGCGCCCGACGAGGTAGGTGCGACCCGAGGCGTCCACTGCGACGTCGGTCACGTCGTCCCAGTCCGCGCCGGGGTTGGATTGCGAGACGTTGCCGACATAGGCCGACCACGTGAGCGCGGCGCCGCTCGCGGACAGCTTCGCGACGAACCCGCCGATCGGCGGCGCGAGGGTCGTCTGGAACGCGCCGGCAGTGACCGGGAAACCCTTGTGCACCTGGCCCACGAGGTGGATGCCGCCATCCGGGCCGACCTGCAGCGCGCGCACGACGTCGTTGCCGCCGACATTGCCCCAGTAGCTGGAGAACAGCAGGCTCGCGCCGTTCGCGGCGAGCTTTGCGACGAAGCCGTGCTTCAACCCCGATGACGGGCTCGGGTCGCTGGTCTGGAAGGCGCCCGCGGTGGTGGGAAAGTTCGGCGCGTTCGTCTCGCCGCCGACGACCGGGTTGTCCGCGGAGTCGAGGTCGATCGCGAATGCGCGATCCTGGTAGCTGATCGTTCCGCCGCCACTTCCGACGGTCGCGGTTCCACCGAGGTACGTGCACCACAGCAGCGTCTGGCCGTCGGAGGAGACGTGCGCGACGAACGCGGTCGGCGCGTTCGAGGCCACGGTGTATCCCGACCACGTCCCATCGAACGCGCCCGCGGTGACCGGCAAATCCTGCGACTCGGTGTATCCGCAGATGACGGCGCTTCCGTTCGCGGTGAGCGCGACGTCGGCGATGCGGTCTTCGTCGTTGCCGCCGAAGTAGGACGCCCAGTCGAGCACCGGGTCGATCACGAGCGGCGATGCGCCGTCCCAACCCTCGACCTCGAAACCGATGCGCGTAGCGTCGCGCACCACGAAACGTCCGGGCAAGGGTCGGCGACCGTTGACGCCTTCGACGAAGACCTCCGGCCGCGCGTGCGTCAGCGTGCCCGAGGAGGTGCGGACGATGAGTCGACCGTCGCGATCGGCCGCGATCGGACCGAGCGCGCCGTCGACGCGGAGCACGACCGCGTCGGGGTCCGCTCCGGGCTCGAGCTCGAAGTCGTACTCGAGCGCGCCGTCGCGCCCGCGCACGACCAGGTCGATGCCGCGCCACACGCCGGGGTAGCGGACGCGCGTGTACGTCGCGTTGTCGACGCTCCACTTCGCGGGATCGTCGCCGAGCAGGTAGTGGATGCGCGTCGGGAGCGGCGACTCGCCGACCGGCTCGACGCAGGCACCCTCCGGCACGAGGCGGAGTGCGGAGATCGATCGGTCGCCGCGCAGGAACAGCGCGATTCCGTCCGGACCGAGGGCCGCGCGCGTCGCGGCGCCGCGCGTGACGAATCGCACGCCGTCGGGGTGGTGGCCGCCGTTCGCCTCGAACTGGACGCTTTGGCGGGACAGGGTGCGCACGAGCGGTTCGCGCGGCGGCGCCGGTGCGAGCAGCAGGGCGGCCGCGGCGAGAATCGGAATCGACATGCGGGGCTCCGGAGGGGTTTCTTCCGGCCGACGAGTTCGGCCGTCAAGAGTCCCATGCGGAGCCCGCGCACGGGCGCCATCACGATCGTTCGGTTTTTCTTCGCGTCACTTCGAGTCGACGAGCAGGTCGACGGTCGCGATCCCGAAGCCGAACGCCTCCTCGAAGGCGATCGGTTTGCCGCGCGTCACCTCGCGGCGGATCGCGTTCGCGAGCAGCGGCGGGACGTGCGTCGAGTCGGCGCCGCCGCGAAGGACGGTCTTCGAGGTGAGCGGATAGAAGTTCGCGGGCTCGGTCGTCGCGATCACGAGGTAGCGGTCGCGCATCGGACGGTCGAGCTTCAGGTTCGGGTTCACGGAGATCTGCGCGAACACCTTGCGCGTGTCGTGCGGCGCGACGACGAACTCTTCGCGCTCGGCGGGGTGGATCACGTTGATCTCGCGGTCTTCCGTCACGGACAGCACGGTGACCCAGAGCTTCTTGTCGTTCGGGTTCGTGACGTCGAGCCGGACGATCTGCGCGTCGGTGCGACTCTTGTCGACGACGGCCGAAAACGCGCCGCCGCTCATCTCCGCTCCGTCCTCCTTGCCCGGCTCGCTCACGAGCGCCGCGCTGACCTGCACCGGCCAGCGGCGTCCGTCGCCAGGGCCTTCGAGGTCGGCGGCGACCGGCGGCGTGAACTGCCCGCGCACGGCGAGCGTGCCCGGTTCGTTCGACATCTCGAGCACGTCGCGATATCGCCGCTCGAGCTCCACGAGCGAGTCGAGCCGGTCGGAGAAGCGCGTGAGCCACGCGTCGCTCGCGCCGGACTCCGACGGGCCGGGCCAGAACGCGATGCCGTCCGTCCCGACGAAGCGAATCGTTGCGACCTCGTCGGCCTTCGCGCCCGGCGGATCGACTTCGATGCGCGCTGCCGGAAGATCGGGGTCGTCCGCGAGCATCACGTCGCTGCGCGCCGCGAGCTTCTCGCGCACCGCGGCGTTGTCGGCGCGGATCGCGAGCGACGGGCGACCGGCGGGGATCGACTTCGGCGTGACGCGCAGCGCGGTGTGGTACGCGATCTCCGGCATCTCTCCGTCCCACGCTGCGGTCGCGGCGATCGCCGTCGCGCCGGAGA
>CAZOLL010000299.1:0-5710 GCA_964580365.1 uncultured Phycisphaeraceae bacterium | reverse complement strand
TCATCAAGGTCGGCGCCGCGACGGAGGCGGAGCTGAAGGAGAAGAAGGCGCGCGTCGAGGACGCCCTGCACGCGACGCGCGCCGCGGTCGCCGAGGGCATCGTCCCCGGCGGCGGCGTGGCCCTGCTCCGCACGCTTCCGGCTCTCGAGAAGTTGAAGCTCGCGGGCGACGAGAAGTACGGCAAGCAGGTGATCCAGCGCGCCATCCAGGCGCCGCTGTACTGGATCGCCGCGAACGCCGGCGAGGACGGCTCGGTCGTCGTGTCCGAAGTGCGCGAGAAGGACGGCGCGTTCGGTTGGAACGCGCTCGCGCGCGAGTACGGCGACATGGTGAAGGCGGGCATCATCGACCCGACGAAGGTCGTGCGCTCCGCGCTGCAGAACGCGGCGTCGATCGCCGGCCTGCTCCTCACCACCGAAACGCTGGTGACCGACTTGAAGGAGAAGAAGGCGCCGGTCTCCGGCAGCACGTCCTGACCGACGTCGCGAGGAATCGCGAACGACCGCGCGCCCGTCGTCACGGCGGGCGCGCGGTCGAGTGACACAGAAGGCCGGAATGGCGAAGCGCGACTACTACGAAGTCCTCGAGCTGCAGAAGAACGCCGGCGCCGACGACCTGAAGCGCGCCTATCGCAAGCTCGCGTTCAAGTACCACCCCGACCGCAACCAGGGTGACGCCGCCGCCGAGTCGCGCTTCAAGGAAGCGGCGGAGGCCTACGAGGTCCTCTCCGACCCCGAGAAGCGCCGCGTGTACGACCAGTTCGGTCACGCCGGCCTCGACGGCGCGGGCGGGGGCCGCGGGTTCTCGAGCTTCGAGGACATCTTCTCCGCGTTCGGGGAAATCTTCGGTGGCGGCGGCGGCGGCGGGCGCTCGCCGTTCGACGACCTGTTCGGCTTCGGCCGCGGCGGTCGTCGCGCGCGCGTCGAGCGCGGCGCGTCTCTGAAGTGCGATCTCACGCTCGAGCTCGACGAGGTCGCGCGCGGCGTCGAGAAGACGATCGAGCTGAAGCGCGCGGAGATCTGCGAGGAGTGCTCCGGCTCCGGCTCGAAGAAGGGCACGAGCCCGATCGCCTGCCCCGACTGCGGCGGCGCCGGTGCGATCCAGGTGTCGCAGGGTTTCTTCGCGATCCGCCAGACTTGTCCGCGCTGCCACGGCGAAGGCACGTTCGTGCAAACGCCGTGCGAGGCGTGCAAAGGAGCGGGCAAGACGCCGCGCCGTCGCGAGATCACCGTGCGTGTCCCTGCCGGCATCGCGGACGGCACGCAGCTGCGCGTCGCCGGCGAGGGCGAGCCGGGGAAGAACGGCGGACCGCGCGGCGACCTCTACTGCTTCGTCCATCAAGCCCCCCACCCGATCTTCCAGCGCGACGGCGACGACCTCGTGTGCGAGATGCCGATCTCGTATTCGCAGGCCGCGCTCGGCGCCGAAGTCGAGGTGCCGACGCTGAAGGGCAAGAGCCACTTGAAGATCCCGCGCGGCACGCAGACCCACAAGGTGTTCCGCCTGAAGGGACTCGGCCTCCCGAACGTGTACGGTCACGGCCGCGGCGAACTCCTCGTGAAGGTGGTGATCGAGACCCCGAAGAAACTCTCCACGCGCCAGGAGGAATTGCTGCGGGAGTTCGCGGAGACCGAAGAGCTGCAAGTCTCGCCGCAGCGGAAATCATTCCTCGACAAGGTGCGCGAACTGTTCGAGTGAGCGATGAACACGAAGAAACGACGCGATTCGGACGACGAAGACCTGCCGCGCGAGGAAGGCGAGGGCGCGAGCGACACAGCGCTCGCTGCGGAACTCACGGCGGTGCAGGAGCAGCTCGCAAAGGCGATCGGCGAGCGTGACGAGATGAAGGACCGCTATGCGCGCTCGCTCGCCGAGATGGAGAACTTGCGCAAGCGCACCGCGCGCGAGATCGAGGACGGCCGCCGCTACTCGGTCGCGTCGATCGCGCGCGACCTGATCGAGGTGCAGGACAACCTGCACCGCGCGCTCGCCGGCGTCCCCGCGGCGGAACGCGACAAGGGCCTCGCCGGCGGCGTGTCGCTGGTCGAGGCGCAGCTCGCGAAGCTGCTCGCGTCGCACGGCGTCGAGCCCGTGCTTTCGGTCGGCCAGCCGTTCGACCCCGCGTTCCACCAGGCGATCTCGACCGAGGCGCACCCCGAGTTCCCGCCCGGCACCGTCACCAGCGAGCTCGTGAAGGGTTACCGCATCCACGATCGGCTGCTGCGCCCCGCGATGGTCCGCGTCGCCGAGGCGCCGAAGGCCCGCGGCGACGGCGACGGCGGCGACGAGACCTGAGCATGCCGACCTACGAATACGAGTGCACCGCCTGCGGCAAGCGCTTCGAGGCGTTCCAGTCCATCAAGGAAGCGCCGATCAAGAAGTGCGAGCACTGCAAGAAGAACACCGCGCGCCGCCTGATCAGCGCCGGGGCCGGGCTCATCTTCAAGGGCAGCGGCTTCTACATCACCGACTACAAGTCGAAGGGCGCGAAGGACGACGCGGCCAAGGCCGAGAAGGCGGAGAAGTCCGAGAAGCCCGGCGGAACGGACTCGAAGTCCGAATCCGGAAGCGGCGACGCGAAGCCTTCGAAGGTCGCCGAGCCGAAGTCCGACGCCAAGCCCGCGTCGGCCAAGCCCGGGAAAAAGCCGCCGAGAGCTTGAGTCCGAGACGCTCGGCGCCCGAAAGCTGAGCTATCTCGACCGCCATGTCCGACAACCTCGCTTCCAAGATCGATCGCGAGCTCGACAACGAGGTCCTCCTCGCGGGGGATCTCGCGACGCATGCGCTCGAGTGGAAGAGCCGCCCCACGCGCCTCGAGTTCTCGTTCAACAACCTGTGCAACCTGAAGTGCGTGATGTGCGCCAAGTCGGACGACGAGCCGAACTGGCTGCTCGACGAAGACGTCGGCATCCGCTTCCTCGACGACGTGTTGCCGTGGACGCTCCACTGGACGCCGTCCGCCAACAGCGAGCCGCTGCTCAACGACGTGAACCTCATCGCCGACCTCGCGCGCAAGCATGTCGTCTGGCTGCACCTGTTCACGAACGGCACGCTGCTCACGCTCGAGCGCTACCAGAAGATCCGCGACCGCCTCCACAAGCTGTGGATCTCGCTCGACGCCGCCACGAAGGAAACGTTCGAGTCGATCCGCGTCCCGGCGAAGTGGGACGTCGTGATGGCGAACGTGAAGAAGGTGCTCCCGATCGCACTTCACGACGGCGTGGAGATCACGTTCAACTTCGTGCTGATGGCGAAGAACTGGCACGAAGCCGGCGCCTACGTCGACCTCGTCGCCGACCTCGGCGGCAAGGCGTGCAACATCCAGGAGCTCCTGCCGAACTCGACGCAGTTCGAAGCGCTGAAGTGGGAAGGCAAGGTGTCGGCGGAGGATCTCGAGAAGTCGCTGAGGAACGCGCGCGAGCGCGCCGCCGCGCGGAAGGTCGACCTCACGCTCGAGCTGCGCCCGCCGTGGCAGGCGAAGGACTACCACAACCCGCCGCCCGAGAGCTTCAAGGCGCCGATCGCCGAGCTGCGTCTGCGGCACAACGACTCGATCGCGCGCAACTTCCCCGGCTTCTGCCCGATGGCGACCAGCTACCTCAAGGTGAACCCGGACGGCGCGGTGTACCCGTGCTGCCGTGGACCCGAAGAGCTGAAGATGGGCGACGCCAAGAAGGAGAGCTTCGAGGCGATCTGGAACGGCCCGAAGTACCGCGCCTTCCGCAAGAGCATGTTCGAGGGCAACTACCCGAAGCCCTGCGCCGACTGCTACGTGCTCGTCGGCAACCCCGCGTACCAGCGCATGAAGGCCGCCGAGTCGAAGACCGGCAAGGCCTGAGGGCGGCGCGCGCCGCGCTGCTTCAGATCCGGCGATCAGACGAGCAGGCGATCACGCGTTCTTGAGTCCCCGCTTCTTCGCGTCGGCGACGAGCTTCGCTGCGTCGGCCTCGCTGAGGCGTTCGGCCTGATCGACGAGCATCACCGGGATGCCGTCCTTGATCGCGTACTTGAGGCGCGAGGTCGGGCAGAACAAGAAGCCCTCGGGCTCGAAGTGCACGAGCGGCGCCTTCGACTCCGGGCAGGCCAGGATCTCGAGCAACTCCGGGTCGAGGGTCATCGCGCGCGCCTCCGGTCGGGTTCGAACCGACAGAATCGACCGTGCCGCGCGCGTCGCGTCAAGCGAGGAACGGCAACGGCTCGAAGCGCTCGCCGAGCACCGCCGTCGAATCGCCGCCGAACCAGCGCTCGATGACCGTCGCGTACGCACGGCGGAAATCGGTCGTGAACACGAGGTCGCCGTTCGGATCGAGCGCGCCGAGCGCCGGCGGCTTGCCGTGAAAGCCGCCCTTCACGCCCGCGCCGAGCGCGAACATCGGGCCCGCGGTCCCGTGGTCCGTGCCGCCGCTCGCGTTCGCCGCCACGCGGCGTCCGAACTCGCTGAACGTGAGGACGAGCACGCGGTCGGCGAGACCGTGCGCTTCGAGGTCCGCCTGGAACGCCGCGAGCCCGGAAGCGAGGTCGCGCAAGAGCCGCGACTGCCTCCCGAGCTGACCGGAGTGCGTGTCGAAGCCGCCGGCTTGCAGCACGAACACGCGCGTGCCGAGCCCGCCGGCGATCAGTCCCGCGACGTTGCGCAAGTCGGTCGCGAACTTGTCTCCCGGGTACTTCGCGGCCGGCTGATACCCCTTCACCGCGCTTTCGACCGCGAGCGACGACGCGCGTGCGTCGAGGTACGCCTTCTTGAGGAAGGCACGCGCGCGCTCCGACACGTGCTGCGACGACACCGCGGAATCGAGCGTCTTCGCTTCCCCCGCGTCCGCGTTCAGCCGGTAGCTGCCAGGGGTGTCGAAGGTCACCGCGCGATGGACATCGGCCTCGCACGAGAGCGGCACGCGCGGCGTGATCGCCATCACGAGGTTCGGGTCGTCGACGTCGGCGAACTTCGAGTCGACCAGACGGCCGAGCCAGCCGGTGCCGAGGCGCCTGCCGGAGAGGTCGCCGGCCTGCCAGATGTCCGACGAGAGGAAGTGCGAGCGCACCGGGTCGGGGTACCCCGCGCCTTCGACGACCGCGAGCTTGCCCTGGTCGAACAGAGCCTTCAGCGGTTCGAGGTCCTTATGCATGCCGCGCGCGTCGTCGACCTTCAGCACGTCCTGTTCGCCGAGCGCGAGCGCTCCGCGCGCGCGCCGGTAGTCGTCGTTGCCGAGCGGGACGATCGTGTTCAGCCCGTCGTTGCCGCCTGCCATCTCGACGAGGACGAGGATGCGGCCCTCTTGCGCGCTCGCCGGAGCGGCGAACGCGCGGCGCACGAGGATCGACGGCGCGAGGAAGGCGGCGCCCGCAGCGCCGGCGGCACCGGCGAGCGCGAGGAAGGAGCGGCGGTCGAGACGCTCAAAGTCGCTCATGGGATGCCTCAATTGAGCTGGTACTCGGGCAGCGAGATCACGAGGTGCACGCAGTCCGCGAGCAGATCGCGTGCTTCCGGGCTCTTCGGGTCGAACGCGTCGTCGCCGAACGGAGCGACGTAGCGCGCGAGCTCGTCGACGGTGCGGCTGGAAGGAGCGACAGGCAGGAGCCGGTCGCACAGGCGCGCGACCGCGGCGCGCGACGTCGTCGCGTCGCCGATCATCGCGAGGGCGTCGGTGCCGGGGCGCCAGTCGCGCGCGCGCGCGAACGCGAGCTGGATGCGCGGACCTCCGCCGCCCCCGCC
>CAZOLL010000298.1:0-5715 GCA_964580365.1 uncultured Phycisphaeraceae bacterium | reverse complement strand
GGCCTTGCGCCGTTCGATCTGGTCCGGGGCGTCCTTGGGGAGTGCGTAGGCGGCGCTCACGCGGTCGTAGGCGGCGCAGTCCGCGTCGATCAGGGGCAGGAGTCGTGCGCGAAGGTCGTCGAGCGTCTTCACCGCGCGCTCGAGCGACTCGCCGTGCGCCTCGAACCCTTTCTTGCCGATCGTGAATCGCGCCGCCATCGCGCCGAGACCGGCGCCGATCGCGGCGAATGCAGCGGACGCGGCGCCGCCGCCCGGCGTCGCGGTCTTCGCCGCGCAGGCCTCGGCGAACGCTCGGAGCGAGGAGTCGACGTGGCGGGACGAGACCGGATCAGTCATCGGAGCGCCCGCCGACGAGGCCGAGGCGCAACAGCCAGTACACGAGCTCCATGATCGCGGAGACCGCCGCGGCCACGTAGGTGAGCGCCGCGGCGTTCAGCACCTTGCGCGCGCCGTCCAGCTCGTCCGCCTGCAGCACGCCGCCGTTCGCGAGGATCGCGAGCGCGCGCTTCGACGCGTCGAACTCGACGGGCAGGGTCGCGAGCGAGAACACCACGATCGCGGTGAGGATCGCGACGATCCCGACGCCGATGACCCCGACGTGCCCCTGCGCGACCAAGCCGGAGAACATGCCGATGATGATCAGGATCGGCAGCATGTGGCTGCCGAGCGACACGAACGGGACGATCGCGCTGCGGAACGTCAGCGGCGCGTAGTTCTCCGCGTGCTGCAGCGCGTGGCCGGTTTCGTGCGCGGCGACGCCGATCGCCGCGACGGAGCGCTGGTCGTGCGTCGCCTCCGACAAGCGCAGGGTGCGCGTGCGCGGGTCGTAGTGGTCCGAGAGGAACCCGCCGACGCGCTCGACCTTCACGTCTTGGAGTCCGGCAGCGCGCAGGAGCATTCGCGCGACGTCGGCGCCGGACATGCCGGAGCGCGTCGCGACGCGCGCGAAGCGGTGAAACGTCGACTGCACGCGGACCTGCGCCCAGAGGGCGAGGATCATCGCGGGCGCCATCAGCATGAGGTACAGGATCACGGCTCTCCTTCGGGGCGTCGATCGCCCAGCGGCATCCCCACCCGGGGATTCTCGTGCGCGGCCGGCAGACGCAGCCACTGCTTCTCGCACGGGGCGCGCGGTGTAGCGAAGCGCACGCGCGCGCGCAACCCGGGTCCGGCGGCGGGCTTCGTGGCGCGCTTGCCTCACCCGCGACCACGCCGTATTGTTCGCCTGAACTGGGACTTCTTTTCCCAAGCACCGGGAAGCGAGCGGCTCCCCGGCCGTTGATCCGCCCTGTTCCGGCCGCTGGACCCGCGCGGCCGCCCCAGAATCTTCCGGTGCTCTCGGGCCGAGGTGACTTCATGTCGAGTTCGGCGCTCCTGCGTCTGTTGATCGTCCTATTGCTCGTCGCCGCTGCCGGCTTCGCCGGCTGGCGCCTGCTTTCCGACACCGACACCGCCGATCCGACCGTGATCCCGTCGACGACGTCGACGAAGGCGCCGGCGACGACCCCCGATGCGCCCCAAAACCTCTCGCCGAACGTTCGCACCGAGACGGTGAAGCCTGCCTCCGCGACGGAGCGCGTCGAAGAGATGTCGGTCGAGGTGGCCGGCGGCACCGACTTCAGCGCCGGCGCCGGCACGCTGTCGGGTTTCGTGCGGAACGATCGCGCCGAGCCCGTGAAGGATGCGGAGATCACCCTCTTCATCGGTCCGGAGAGCCTCGTGACCATCGCCCTTCCGACCACGCGCACGCCGACCGGGCGCAGCGCGAAGACGGACGGCGACGGCGCGTTCAACTTCGACCGCCTCCCCGGCGCCGCGAACTACGTGCTCATCGCGACGCACCCGGACTACGCGCAGGCGGAACTCACGGGAGTCGCCGTGCGCGGCAACGACGTGAACCAGGCGCCGGAGATCGTCCTTGCGCTCGGTCCGGTGATCGGCGGGATGGTCACCGACGGCAACCGGCAGCCGGTCACCGGCGCCACGGTGGAGATCTGGGACTCGCTCGCGAACAACCTGCTCCCGGCGGAGCAGAAGGCGAATTCGAAGCCGTGGCGCACGACGCAATCCGACGAGCGCGGCAACTACGAGTTCAAGAACGTCCACCTCAAGTCGTTCGAAATCGTCGTCAAGGCGCAGGGCTTCGCCACGGCGTCGCGCATGCACACGTCGATCTTCTCGAACGAGAAGACGATGCGCCTCGACTTCGTCTTGTCGAGCGCTGCCGGCATCCGCGGCATCGTGACCGACCTCACGGGCCAGCCGCTGCAGGGCGCGAGCGTCGAGGCGCTCCAGCTCGGACAGACGCAGGAGGCCGGGCTCTCGAAGGGCTCCGCGGTCACGAACGCGACCGGCGTGTTCGAGATCAACGGCATCGCCGACGGCACCTACAACGTCACCGCGCGCGCGGTCGGCTACACCGCGAAGATCGTGACCGTCGTGATGTCCGAGTCGCGCGAAACCCGCATTCCGCTCGACCCCCAGGGCGCGATCGCCGGCGTCGTCCTGGACGGCAAGACGCAGCAGCCGGTCCCGCGCTTCTCGGTGCGCCTCCTCAAGCAGATCGGCGGCGACGTCCAGCCCGACCGCAACGTGCAGAGCTTCGAGTCGCGCGACGGCTCGTTCACCTACATCAACGTCGAGCCGGGCACCTACATGGTCCAGGCGACCGCGCAGGGATACGCGCCGAACGAGTCGACCCCCGTGGTCGTGAGCCGCGGCGAGACGACGAAGGGTGCGACGGTCCTGATGGACCAAGGCGGCACGCTCACAGGACGCGTGACCAGCAGCGGGAAGCCGCTCGCCGGCGCGCGCGTGCGCTTGAACCCGAACAAGTTCGTCGACATCCCGCTCTTCCAGATCCTGAAGAGCATGCCGGGCGGCGCGCGACCGAGCGACCCCGAGACGAAGACGAACGCCGATGGCACCTGGCGCCTCGCGTTCCTCAGCCCGGGACAGTTCCAGATCGAGGTCTCGAAGCAGGGCTATGCGACGGCCCGCCTCGACGACGTGAACGTCGAGGACAACAAGGAAGTCGACGTCGGAGTCACCAACCTCGGCGCCGGAGGTTCGATCGCCGGCATCTGCATCGACCTCGCCGGACGCCCGTTCGCGGACGGAACCGTGAACTGCACGATCCAGGCCGGCGGCACGCAGGGCAGCTTCCAGAGCGTGAAGAGCGACGTCGACGGTCGCTTCGAGTTCAAGAGCCTCCAGCCCGGCACGTACAAGCTGACGCTGATGCCGGACAAGGTCGATGGAGCGCCGGTGAACCCGTTCTTGTCGATCGTCTACGCGCAGAAGACCGAGACCGTGGTCGAGGTGCGCGAGGGCGAGATTTCGCGCATCACGCTCAAGCTCCCCCCGATGAAGTGAGCGGCGTGCGGCGAGCGCCGCGCCTCAGTCGGGCGCGGTCGTGCCGGCAGAGAGCCAGCTCGCGAAGTCCTCGCGCAGCCGCTTCAACTCCGCGAGCGCCTGATCGGCGGACGCGGTCGCGGCCTTGCTCCCTGAGCGGCGCAGGTTCGCCATCACCTGTTCGAGCGTCTCGAGCGGACTCTCCATCGAGGTGGTGAGGCGTTCGCCGGCCGCTTTCAACTCCTCGAGGCAGACCCGCGTGCGGTTCTCGCGTCCCGCGCTCTGCGTGGCGAGGTCGGCGAGCTTCAAGCTGGTCTCGACCGCGCCGTCGAGCAGCGCGCCGTCGCCGCGCTCGCGCATCAGCGTGGCCTCGTCGCGCGACACGACGTGGACGACGTCGCTGCGCGGCGCGGGCGGAGCCTCGGGCGACGCTTGCGCGACCGCCGCGAGCGCCGCGTCGAGCGCCGCGATCGCGTCGCCGATCGCGAGCCCGTGACGGTCGAGCTGGTACTCGGCGTGGGCCGCTTCCATCATCTTGTGGAGGACGATGCGAAACGTTTCGAACACACCGTCGCCGGTAGTCGCGATCGCCGGCACCGAAGGACGGTGCTCCTGGTTCAGGAGGCGATCCATCTCGGCGACCGGCAGCGCGTCAGCGCAGTCGCGCTTGTTGAACTGCACGACGATCGGGACCTTGGCCGAGCTCATCCCGAGCTGAGCGAGGTTGCCGTGGAGGTTCAGGTAGGACTCGACGTTGTCCTGCAGTGCGTCGCGCCGCGAGTCGGCCACGAACACGATCCCGTCCGCGCCCTTGAGCACGAGCCGTCGCGTCGCGTTGAACTTCACCTGCCCCGGCACCGTGTACCCCTGCACGCGGACCGCGTAGCGGTCGAGCAGCTTGAACGAGAGCGGCAAGTAGTCGAAGAACAGCGTCGTGTCGCGATCCGTGTTCAGCGACAGCACGTCGGTCGAACCGTGCGGGTCGAGGATCCGCTTCACGCGCGTGAGGTTCGTGGTCTTGCCGCCGAACGCCGGCCCGTAGTACACGACCTTGAGGTGGATGCTGTTCTCGGCGGGGTTGAACAGGCTCATGCGAAGTCGGTCCGCGCGGAGGAGTCGGGAGCGCCCGGGCCGGATCGGCCCGCCACGCTTATCGTCCTTCGGCAGCTCCGACTGAATCCCGATCCCCGCGCGGAATCACGCACGCCGGGAACTCGCGCGAGTCGAGCATCCGGACGCGCGCGCCGAGCCGATCTTCGCGCAGCATCCCCTTCAGGGCGCGCCCTTCGGCCGCGGCGGCGGCGTCCGCGGCGCGCGCGAGCTCGAGCGCGAGCGGGCCGGCCCGCGAGACGTGCCCGTCGACGGCGATCTCGTCGATCGCGGCGACCCGAGCGACCGCCCGCCAGGCCGCGGAGGACGGTCGCGAGCGCGCGGCGGCGAACGCAGCCTCGGCGGCGGCGGAACCGCGGCGCACGAACCCGAGCGCGACGGCCGCCGGCGCGGGCGAGTCCTCGGCGCCGAACACCGCGAGGCCGTCCGCGGCTCGCATCGCGTCCGCCGGCGCGAGGACGCAGAACCCGGCGATCGCGTCCTTGCCCGCCAGCCGCGAGATCCGCAGCTCGTCTTCGTCCTGGCGCGCAGCAACCAGCGCCGCGCCGAGCGTCCGCGCGGAGGGGTCCGCGGACGAGAGCAGCGCGCCAGTGTCGATCGCCACGCCCGCGCGCTCCGCGCTCGCTCCGGCGAGGACGAGGTCGCGCAGCGCGGACGGATCCACGGCCGCCTCGAGCGCGGCGAACGCCGGCGCGATCGCCGTCGCATCCGGGTCGACGCGCGCGATCGCGCAGAGCGCCGCGTCGCGCATCGACGCGTCGGCATCCGCCAAGAGCGGAGCGAGCCTCTCGCGGAGCTCGCGCGCGCTCGCGGCGTCGCGAGCGCACGCGCCGAGCAACCACGCTCCCGCCGCGCGCGCCTCGCTCCTCGCTTCGGCAAGGAGCGTCGCTCCGACCGCCGCGGCGTGTCGCGCGTCCCGCGCGATCGCGAGCGTCCACGCGGCGCGCTCACGCGCTGTCCGCGCGTCGCTCACCGCGAGCGCGAGGCGCGCGCCGACGGCATCGGCCGGCATCGCGTCGATCGCGATGCGGTCGTCGCCGGCGCTCCACGCCGCTTCCGCTGCGCCGGAGAGACGGAGCGCGCGAAACAGCGCGTCGCGATCCGCCGGCCGCGCCTGCGCGTCGACGAGCCCGCGCACGATGCGCCGCACCCCCGCGATTTCCGCGATCTCCGCGCGCGACGCGCCTTCGTCGCCGCGCGCCGAGGGCGCCGGGTCTGCACCGTCCGCCGCGACGACGAGTCCGACGAGTC
>CAZOLL010000297.1:0-5719 GCA_964580365.1 uncultured Phycisphaeraceae bacterium | reverse complement strand
TCGGCGTCGAGGTCGCGGTCGAAGTGGAAGAGAATCGGCACCGCGAGTCCCGTCATCACGCGCGGCGGGCTCCACAGTTCGACGTCGACCCGACGCCGCGCGCGCTCCTTCTCGATCTCGAAGCTCACTGCTTCGCCGTACGCGCGCTCCGATACGCGCGCGATCACGTCCTCGGCGCCGGTCACCGGCCGGCCGTCGATCGCGACGATGAGATCCCCCGGCTCGACTCCCGCGTCGGGCGCGGGCGACTGCGGGAGCAGCGACACGACCCGCGCGCCGCCCGGCTCGGTCTCGAGGATCGCGCGGAGCTTCACGCGCTCCGCGAAGCGCGTCGCGGCCGCCCGACCGCCGCCGCTCTTCGCCACCGCGAGCGGAGCCGTGCGCAGCGCGCCCTCGCTCTCGATCTCGAGCGTGAGGTTCGAGCCGGGCGCGTGCGCGTCGAGCAAGGCCTGCCACTGGTCGAGCCGCTCGAGTCGCACGCCGTCGGCGGCCATCACGCGGTCGCCGGCGCGGATCCCCGCGGCCGCGGCGGGCGAACCGGGCGCGACGCGCGCGGCGACGAGCCCCTCCGCCACTTCGATCTCCTCGAGCGAGCGCGCCGCCGGTTCCTCCAGCTCGAGGCCGACGAACGCGCGCTCGGAGGACTCCGCCGACGCGCCGCCGATCGCCTCGGGCAGGACCGAGCGCGCCGCGGGCTCGATCGCCGTGAGTTCGACGCAGCCGAACGCGGGGAGGATCGCCGCGCAAAGGATTGCGGTCTTCATCATTCGAACGCCTCGCTCAGCCCGGACGGCGGCGCGTGACCAGGATCGCCAAGAGAACGAAACCGAGCGCCTGCGCGGCGGGCCAACAAAGCGCCCGCGACGGGAGGTCCAGCCATTCGGCGTCCGAGTAGGCCCGCGCGATGTCCGTGAGGCGAGCGAGCGTCGACCCGTCGCCGATGAACGGCACGTAGGTGACGAAGACGCGGCCCGCGAGGCCGGGCACGAGGCCGCCGAGCAGCGAGACCATCACGAACGGGACGAGCGTGCCCGCGACCGCGGCGCCGGACGACGACGCGCACGCGGACACGAACAGACCGAAGGAGCCCGCGGTGAGCAGTGCGGGCAGCGCCGCAAGCGCGCCGAACCAGGTCTCGCGCCACAGCTCCGCGGCGCTCGCCATCTCCGCGCCGTCCTCGACCACCGCCGTGAGCCCGTAGGTGAAAGACGCCACCGCGGCCGACACGCCGAACAGGAGGACGAATCCCACGACGAGGAACGCCGCGACCGACGCGAGCTTCGCGACGACGAGGCCGGGCCGCGACGCAGCGAGCAGTGCGATCGACAGCTGGCCGGATTCGCGGTCGCGAACGAGCTCGAGCGCGGCGACGATCATCACGAGCAGCGCGAGCACGGCGCCGCCCGATTCGAGTCCGTCCGCGAGCGGGCCGAAACCGGATGCCTCCGCCGCGGCGCGCGCGGCTCCGCCACCGTGCTGCATCGCGTGCTGCCCGCTCGCCACGCGATCCGCGACGCGGCTGCCGACGATTCGCAGCGTCGCCACGAGCGCGGGCAACGCGGCGAGGACCCAGGTCGCGCGGGCGCAGCTCTTCTTGTACAGCTCGGCGACGATCGGGCCGGTGACGCTCATCGCGAAGCCTCCGCGCCGGGCGCGAGCGGGGCGGCGGTGATCGCGCGGAAGGCCTCGTCGAGCGTGCGTCGTTCCGCGGAGAGTTCGCTCACCGCGATGCCGGCCTCCACGAGCGCTCGGTTCAAGGGCGCGGGATCGGTCTGACGCAGGATGACGCGCAAACGCGCGCGGGGTCTCGCGACGGTGAGACCGTCCGTCGATGCCTCCGCGCTCGCGACGAGCGGCGACGCCCGCAGGATCGACAGCGCGCGATCGGGGGCATCGACCGTGACGATGATCGACGACCTTTCGGCGGCGAGCAGGTCCGCCACCGCGCCGTCCTTCACGACGCGCCCGCCGTGGATCAGCGCGAGGGAGTCGACCGAACGTTCGACGTGCTCGAGCTGATGGCTGGACAGGAGGACCGTCACGCCGTGCTCGCGCACTTCGGCACGCAAGACGTCGAGCGTCCGTTGGACCGCGCCCGGATCGAGGTGCGTGAGGGGTTCGTCCAGCACGATCGCTTCGGGCCGCAGGAGCAGCGCGCGAGCGAGCGTCAACCGCTGGCGTTCGCCCTGCGAGACCTGTGCGGCGCGGCGCGATGCGACGTGCGACAACCCGAGGCGTGCGAGCGCCGCGGCGCAGTCGACGCCGCGCCGGCCGTGGCGGAGTGCGTGCGCACGCAGGTTGTCATGGCAGGTCAACTGACCGTCGACGCCGGTGCCGTGCAGCGCGGCCGCGAGCCGGCCGCACAACGTCGCGACCTTCGCGGACGCGCGACCGAGGACGCGCGCGCGGCCGCCATTCGGCGCGAGCAGTCCGAGCAGCACGCGGATGGCGGTGGTCTTGCCGGCTCCGTTCAAGCCGATGAGGCCGTGCATCCGCCCGCGTGGGACGCGCAGGGTGATCGCGTCCAGGACCACCCGCTCTCCGAAGCGCTTCGTGACGCCGTCGAGTTCGATCGCAGGTTCGGCGGAGTCCATGCGGACGATCGTAGCGGTCGTCGCGTTCGGAGCAGAAAGCGCGAGGGGCGCGCCGCGGTGAAGCGACGCGCCCCTCGTTCGATCACTGCGCCCGCGGTGCGGGCGCCGGCCGGCTCACGAGCCGAATGTCAGCTTGAGACCGTTCGACATCACGAGCTGGTAGAAGGTCGCCAGCGTCGGGTCGACCATCAGGACCTGCGAGAACACGTCGTTGCCGCAGAAGTTCGGGTTCTCGACGATGGGCAGCGAGAAACCGAACGCCCCGGCGCCGTCCGCGACGCCCGCCGCGACGATGATGTCCGGCTGGACCAGCAGCGTGCCCTGCGAGAACGGCACGTTGAGCGCGGCCTTGCCGACCACGATGAACACCGTGCCGCCCGGGACGCCGTTCGTCAGCGAGAGCTGCAGACCGACGCTCGGAACCTGCGGCGCGCTCGTGTTCGTCCAGACCGGCGTGCCGTTCGCGCCCGGGTAGCCCGTGCCGTAGGACTGCGACACCGGCGCGTACGGGCAGGCGTTCGGACCCGCCGGCAAGAGGACGAGGAAGATGTCCTCGTCGCCGTTGTAGGTCGTGTCGAACGTCGGGTTGACACCGGTCGGGAAGTTCGGCGAGTAGGTGCCGCCCGCGACGTACACGGCGCCGATCTCGTGCGTGTTGATCGCGAAGCCGACGTCGAAGCCCGAGCCACCGAGGTAGGTGCAGTAGTCGAGCGTCGAACCGTCGGCGCGCACGCGGATCACGTAGCAGTCCTCGGGGCCACCGTTGTACGTGCTGTCGAACGCGGTGCCCGTCACCGGGAGGAACGGGGATTCGGTCCAACCGGTCACGTAGCAATCGCCGGAGACCTGGTCGGAGTCGACGCCGTTGCCGACGTCGACGCCCGTGCCGCCGAAGTAGGACGCGTACACCACGCCCGTGCCGGTGGGGTTGAACTTCTCGATGAAGCAGTCACCGCTGCCGTTCGGCGTCGTGTCGAACGCGCCGGCCGTAGCCGGGAAGACGGTCGACAGCGTGTAGCCGGTGGCGAAGCACTCACCCGTCGGCTCGATCGCGACGCCGCGCACGACTTCCGCCGAGCCGCCGCAGTAGGTCGAGTACAGAAGGCTCGCGCCGGCCGCGTCCAGCTTGAAGAGGAAGCCGTTCGAGCCGCCGTTCGGGACGGTTTCGAACGCGCCCGGCGTGACCGGGAAGTTCTGCGAGAGTGCGAAGCCGCCGACGAACGCGTTGCCGCTAGAGTCGACGTCGATCGCGTTCGCGACGTCGCTGTTCGTACCGCCGATGAACGTCGAGTAGACGAGCGCGGAGCCGTCGACCGAGAACTTGGTGACGAACGCGTCGTCGAGACCGGCGTTCGCGGACTGATAGACGCCCGGCGTGATCGGGTAGTTGCCCGAGTTGGTGAGACCCGTCACGTAGCCGTGATCCGTCGGGTCGAGGCCGACGCCCTGACCACCGAACGAGAACTCGTCGCCCGAGCCGCCCACGAACGTCGAGAACACGAGGTTCGCGCCGTCCGCCGAGAGCTCGTAGAGGAACATGTCCGCGCCGCCGTTGTGCGACGTGTCGAACGCGCCGGCCGTGACCGGGAAGTCACGCGAGTCGGCGCCGCCCGTGACCCACGCGTTCTCGTGGCGGACGATGACGCCGTGACCGAAGTCGCCCTGCGTGCCGCCGACGAACGTCGCGTAGATCAGGCTCGTGCCGTTGCCGATGAGCTTCGCGACGAAGGTGTCGAACTTGGCGTTGTAGAGCGTGTCGAACGCGCCCGGGGTCGTCGGGAAGTCGGACGACTGGGTGTCGCCCGCGATGTAGAGGTCGCAGTCGTTGTCGACCGAGACGCCGCAGCCGTGCTCACGCGACGTGCCGCCCATGTAGGAGCCGTAGGTGAGACCGGGGTCGAGGACCGTCGGCAGCGACGGGTCGCGATCGGGGATCGCGAAGCCGAAGCGCTGGCCGTCGATCAGCACGAACTTGCTGTCGAGAGGCGTGCGGCTGCCGTCCTTGTTGACGCTCCAAGTCGTCGGGTTCTCGTGCTTCAGCTCGCCGTAGCGCGTGCCGACCACGAGGCGACCGTCGGAGTCGATCGAGAGCGAGTCGCCGCCGTCGATGCGCACCACGACCTGCGAGAGGTCGGCGCCGGGCGCGAGCTCGAGGTCGTACTCGAGCTTCCCGTTCTTGTCGTAGACGATCATGTCGATGCCCGAGTAGAGCCCGTGGTAGCGGACTCCGCCGTAGGTCTCGAGGTGCGTGACCCAGGCGCTCGGGTCGTTGCCGATGAGGTAGTTCACCTCGCCGCCGAGCGGGTTCGCGCCCGTCAGCGTGACGTCGCTCGAGCGGCCCTCGAACGAGTGGAAGAGGTTGGTGCCGAACGTGTGGCGCCCCTGCTGGCCGTCACGCTGGCTCAGGCTCGTGCGGAACCCGTCCGCAGTGAAGAAGACCTGTAGACCGCCCTTCGTGCCCATGAACTGGGCCTGGGAGTCGACCTGACCTCGGTTCTCGATGAAGACGAGCGGCAAGCGCGCCGCGCGCATTTCCTTCGGAGCCGCGGCGGACGCCGTCGCTGCTCCGGCCAGAGTCAACGCGGCGAGCGCGCCGACCTGGACGATGCTGAACGTGAAGCGGGTGCACCCCATCTGGGAACTCCTGTCGGGAACAACAGAACCCTGAAAGTGACTGGTGGCAGCTCGCGCTGCCGAGGCGGGGTCGGAATGTAACCGGTGGGGATGGGACCCCGCTACAGCCTTCCGACCGTTGGTCCGTTCCGGTCCCAAACCGTCGGAAAAAGCGCCGGCGCGACCGCTCGGGCGATCCGCGCGCGTTCGATCGCGTCCCGCGGTTCCTAAGCTGCCGGCATGTCGACGCTGAATCTTGTCGTCAGCCTGCTCTTCCAGGTCTTGCTGCGTCAGATGTTCGACCTGGATCACCTCACGCAGCCGCAGCCGTACCGCATGGTGCAGTTCTCGTCCTACGACCGGAAGAGCCACGACTCGGCGCAGTGGTTCGCGAACGACGATCGCGGGCAGTACCTCCGCAAGGACGGCGACGAGTTCGTGCTCGCGGAGTGCGACGGTCCGGGCGCGATCGTCCGCATCTGGTCCGCGAATCCTTCCGGCACGCTCCGCAT
>CAZOLL010000296.1:0-5723 GCA_964580365.1 uncultured Phycisphaeraceae bacterium | reverse complement strand
GCCTTCGCGAGCAACGCGCGCATCTCGAGCGCGCCGTTCTCGGCGAGCTCGAGCATCTGACCCGGACTGCCGTCGGCGAGCGCGCGCGGGATCGTCGCAAGCCGATCGCGGCGCGCGGCGTCGGCGCCGACCCATCGCTCGAGCTCGTCGTCGGCCAGGCGCGAGAAGCGGACGATCCGGCAGCGCGATCGCACCGTCGGCAACACGCGCTCGAACGCGGAGGTCACGAGCACGAGCAATGAACCGGGCGGCGGCTCCTCGAGCGTCTTCAAGAACGCGTTCTGCGCCTCCGAGGTCATGCGCTCGGCGCCGTCGACGAGCGCCGCCTTGCCGTCGGAGCGGTGCGGCTTGCGGTGAAGAGCATCGAGCAGGTCGCGGACCTGCGCGATGCCGAGGTCGCGCTTGCCGGCAACGCGCGCCACGGCCTCGAAGTCGGGGTGGTTGCCGTGCTCGAGCGAGCGGCAGCTCGCGCACTCACCGCACGAGTCACTGGCAGCAGGAGCGCGCGCCGTGCACAACCGCGCCGCGACAAGCGCGCGGCCGACGGTCGCCTTGCCGACTCCGGATGGACCCGTGAACAGGAGCGCGTGCGGCAGTCGTCCGTCCGCGAGCGAGCGCTCGAGACCGGCGATCGCCGCGCGCTGCCCGATCACGTCAGCGAACCGCATGAGCCTCCACGCTCGCGACGAGGTCCGCCGTGACGTCGTCTTGCCCGCGGTTCGCGTCGAGGACGATGAACCGCTCCGGCTCGCGCCGCGACAAGCGCAGGTACCCCTCGCGGACGCGCTCGAGGTAGCTCGCGCCGCGCGCCTCGATGCGGTCCTTGTCGCGCGCGACGCGCGACAACGCGAGGTTCGGGTCGAGGTCGAGCAGCACGACGAGGTCCGGCTTGACGCGCGACGTCGCATACGCGGAGAGCGCCTGCAGCTCGGCCGTGTCCTGGTCGAGCCCGAAGCCCTGGTAGGCGAGCGTCGAATACAGGTAGCGCTCGCAGACGACCGTCTTGCCCTGCGCGAGCGCCGGACGCACGACGCCGTGGACGAGCTCCGCGCGCGCCGCGGAATACAGCAAAGCTTCCGCGCGCGCGTTGATCTTCCCCTCCGACTCGGGAGCGAGCAGCAGCGAGCGGATGGTCTCGCCGAGCGACGTACCGCCCGGCTCCCGCACGTGGAGCACCTCGCGACCGAGCTTCTTCAGGTGGGCGACGAGGCGGACCGCCTGGGTGGATTTCCCGCAGCCGTCGATCCCCTCGAGCACGATGAACATTCGCGAAGCTCCAAGCGTTCGGCCGCCGTTCGGCAGCCTGTTGAAAACCAGTTGAGAACGGACGTGTGGATTCCAGGGGGTGCGTCGTCGGGGTGGGTGAATCCGCCGGAAGTCGCGCGCACGCCGGGGCGTGAGTTGCCGGGCTCCGAGAGCCGCGCGGACCGGCTCGAAATGTGGAGAACTCCGCGCTCAGAACAGCATGCGCTGCCCGGTTTTGATGTCGTCGAGGAGCTGACGCACCCGCGCGTCGAACAGCGGGTCCTCCTTGCGGCGGCGCTCGACGTTCTTGCGCGCATAGGCCGTGGTCGAAGGCGAGAGGCCGCCGAGGTGGCGCATGACGCGCCGCGCCTTCAGGTTGAAGATCTCGGTTGCGATGTACACGACGACGTGGCGCGCGAGCACCACGGTGCGCAGCTTGCGGTTCGACGCGATGTCTTCCTTCGTGGTGCCGAACTCCTTTGCGACGCGCTCGATCACCGCGCCCATGTCGACGTCGAACTCGCCGATCCCCGCGAGCTCGGGGAAGCGCTCGGCGAGCACGTCGAGCGTCGCGGGCTGCTTCAGGAGCGATGCGAACGCGGCGATCTTTTCGAGGTAGCGCACCTGTCGGTCGAACGTGCCGGTCACGCGCTCCGCAAGGCGCTCGATCGTCGCGAGCGGCACCGGGTGCGCGAAGCGCTTCGACGTCTCCTCGAGGATCGCGATGCGGGACGGGATCGAGTAGTCGGCGACGCGCAGCAGCTGGCCCGAGAGGAAGTAGGAGCGCACGGCCTCGTCGAGCATGAAGATCGCGTTCGGCGGATGGCGGCTCGTGAGCACGACCGGCCGATTGCGCTCGATGTGGTAGCGCAGGATCGAGAGGAACTCCTTCTGCGTTCGCGGGCGGCCGCGCAGACGGTGCGCCTCCTCGAGCACGAACACGTCGGCGGCGAGCATGCGCCCGCGGAACGCGGGCAAGTCGTTCTCGCGGATGGCGCGCACGAGCGACTTCGAGAACGCTTCGGCCGTGACCGAGAGCGTCGTTCGCGTCGCGAGCAGTTCGCCTTCGACGCGGCGGACGGCCTGGCGCACGAGCAGCGACTTGCCGACGCCGGCCGCGCCGTAGAGGAACAGCGGGTTGCCGGACTCCGGCTTCTGCAGCACGCGCTGCACCGCGGCGAACGCGAGTTTGTTCTCGGGGCGCACGACGAACTCGGGCTCGTCTGCTGCGGCGAACGCCGTGACCGCCGGGCCGGACGCGCGCGCGTCCCTAGCGACACCGGCCGGGGCGCCTTCGAGCGCGGACTTCACCGACAGCGTCGGGTCGACGCGCAAGAGCACCCGAACCGAGCTGCCGGTCAGACGCTGGAAGATGCGCTCGAGGTCGTCGCGGTAGCGATGATCGAGCCACTCACGGACGACCGCGTTCGGCACGCCGAGCACGAACAGCCCGCGCGAGAACTCGAGCGGACGGGTCTGCGACAGCCACAGGTCGGTCGCGGGAGCACCGCGGTCGGAGCGGAACTGCTGCTCGACCTCGTGCCACAGATCGCGTGCGACGACATTCATCAACCGCGACGCCCTCACAGGTCCTGCGAAACGGCGAACGTGCCTTCAGCGCGCGGCGCATGTCCTTCCATGCGCAATCCTTCGATCACCGGTTGAGCGTCTGTCGCAGTTCCTGCGCGCGTGGATGTTCAGGCCGGAGGGCCAGGGCGGCGTCGAGGTCGCGCTGCGCCGCGGCGACGTCCTCCGCCGCGAGCTCCATCTCGGCGATCTCGACCAGGATGTCCGCGCGCTCCTGCTCGTCTTCGACGCGTGCGGCGTCCTTCTCTGCCTGTTCTTCCGGACTGCGCGGCGGAGTGTAGCCGGGTGCCAAACGAGGGTCAACGAACAGCGCCGAGCGCAGCGCGGCGATCGCGTCGCCGGGTCGGTTGAGCGCGCGCAGCGAGTTCGATTGACGGCGATACACCTCGCGAACGAACGGATCGATGTCCTCGGCTTGGCGCAGGAGCGCGAGCGCTTCCTCGTGGCGGTCGTGCGCCGCGTCCCACGTCGCGACGTCGATGCGCTCGCGGAACGCGACCTCGTTCATGCCGACGTAGCGGCGCAGGACCTCCATCGCGCCGGCCTCGTCGCCTTCTCCGCCGAGGATCTTCGCGAGGGCCTGGTAGGGGTTGCCGGGGCCGAGGTCGTGCGGAAAGCAGCGCAGCGCGATCTCGAGCGCGGCGCGCGCGCCGGCGAAGTCCTTCGCGTCGCTGTCGATCTTCGCGAGTTGGGTCGCGGCGAAGTACTCCTCGCCTCCGTTCTGGAACGCCGTCTCGATGTCGCGCTTCGCGAGGTCGGGGCGGCCGCGGTCGAGAGCGCGGCGCGCCGCGAGCCGCAACGCCGACGGATTGGTCGGGTCCTTCTTCAGGACCTTCTCGAGGATTACGTCGCAATCGACGGTGTTGTTCTGCTGCCGGTGCGCGTGCGCGAGCTCGATCGTCGCGGCGAGATCGCTCGGGTCCTTTCGGATGCGCTCGCGCAGCTCGGCGCGCTTCTTCGACGACCAGATCACCTGCATCTTCAGGTTCTTCAATCGCGTCTCGACGATGAACGCGAGAAACTCCGCGTCCATCTGCTCCGGCGACTTCTCGAACACGCGTTCGATCACCTCCGCATCCTCGAGGTCCTGCGCGTAGGCGTCGAGCATCGCGAGGATCTTCTCGAAGCCGTAGCGAGCGGTGACGAACTCGACGAAGAGGCCGCCCTGGTAGTAGGCGAACATGATCCGCGGGCCGCGGAACGCCGCGTTGAACTCGCGCAGCGGGATGACCTCGCCGTTGTGGAACGCCTGGTAGAGGTCGCCTTCCTGATCGCGTCCCCACCCGAGGATCGCGTCGCGCTCCTCGAACACCGACAGACCCTCGCCGAGCCAGCGCGGCACGCGCACCTTGCTGCGGCCGAGCGTGAACACGTGCGTCTGCTCGTGCAGAGCGGTCCGCCGCCAGACGAACTGCCCGCGCAGCGCGCGCGGCGAGAGGAGCGTCACGAGGTCGCCGAAGCACACGCCGAGCGCGCCGAGACCGACGAACCCGACGGAGCGCACCGAGAAGTCCTGGTGCACCGGGAAGGTCTCGACCAGCACCTTGCCCGGCGGATGCCACGTGTACTTCTTCTCGAGCCGGATGCGATCGGTCTCGAACGCCGTCTCGAGCCGTGGACCGAGGATCGGGCGCTCGTCGACCTGCAGCCGGAACCGATAGTGGTCCGACGCGACGTCGACGAAATCGCGATCGAGCTTCTTCAGGACGTCGAGGATGTTCTGCCGCCACGGATGCGGGAACGGATCGAGCTCGAGCGATCGCTCGAGCGCTTTCTTCCCGCTCGCCTCGTCGCCCGCGAAGCACAGGTCGCGTCCGAGCGAGATGAAGGCGGTGCCGAGCGAAGGGTCGAGTTCGACCGCCTTCTTCTGGAACGGGATCGCGTCCGCGATGCGCACGTGGATCGAGAGCGCGTCGCCGATGATCAGGTACAGCTCGCCCCACGTCGGATCGAGGTCGAGGACGCGCGCGACCCCGGCGTCGAATCCTTGCTGGTCGCCGCGCAGGTACAGCGCGGCGGCTCGCGTCGCGTGTGCGCGCTTCGAGCCCGGGTTGACGGCCAGCGCGCGGTCGAGCAGTTCGATCGCGTCGCGGTAGCGGCCGTCGATCACGCGGAACCACGCCTTCACCGTCAGCGCGTCGACGTCGCTCGGGTTGATCGCGAGTGCGCCGTCGACCTCCTCTTCCGCCTTGTCGGTGGCCCACGTGTAGAGGTGCACCTGCGCGCGGCCGACCTTCGCCGCGACGAGGCTCGGGTTCTGCTCGAGGGCCTCGCGGTACGTCGCGTAGGCGCGCGGTTGCTCGCCCGACATGCTGCGCGCGCGCCGGTAGAGGTCGCCGAGCAGGAGCAGCACGTCTGTGGTCGGCCGCTTCTCCTTCTTGCGAGCGGCCTCCGCGTAGACGCCGCACTTCGCCGCGGCTTCGAGCTCTCCGATCGTGCCGAGCAGGAGACCCATGTCGAGCAGGCGGTCGGAGTCGTCGGGCAGGTCGCCGTCGTTCAGGTTCGCGAGCGCGCGGGCTTCCTCACGCGCTCCCTTGTCCATCAGGACGCGGGCCAGCAGGTAGCGCGCGTGCGCGTCGGCGGGATCCTGCGCGAGGGCTTCGCGCGCGAGCCTCTCGGAGTCGTCGCGGCGCCCGCGAGCGAACGCGAAGTCCGAGCGCGCGTGAAGGATGCCGAGGTCTGCAGACTTCGAGTCCGCCAGCTCCGCGTCGAGCGCGTCCGCGGAAGCGACATCGCCGAGCGCAAACACGCAGCGCAGGAGCAGCGTCTTCCCGAACGCCGCGTCCTCGGGCGAGAGCGAACCGGCCAAGACTTCCTTCAGCAGGTCCGCCGCGCGCTGGTAGGCGCCGCCCTCGAAATCGCGCGCGGCCTGCAGCAGGTCCTCGTGTCCA
>CAZOLL010000295.1:0-5734 GCA_964580365.1 uncultured Phycisphaeraceae bacterium | reverse complement strand
GTCGTCCGCGAGCAAGCGGACGAGACCGCCGGCGTGCAGTCCCGGGATGGCGGCGGCGATCGGCGCCGCGACGCCCGGGCTTCGCAGCAGCGCCGACACCGCGAGCGCGACGCAAAGCGCGACGGCGGCGGTCGCCGGCGCGGCGCCGACGACCGCGGCGAGGTACGCGGCGCGGCCGGTGCGCGGCAACGCGTCGAACCACGCGTTGTCCGCGAGGACGACGCCGGCGGCTTCTACCGCGTGAACGACCAGCGCCGCGACGAGCGCGGCGCCGGTCGTTCGCACGAGGGAACCCGCGCAGCGTGCGGGCCCTCCGTCAGTCACTTTTCCTCGGTCGCGATCGTCGCGTCGAGCGACGCCGAGATGTTGCCGTAGCCGAACGCGAAGCGCATCGCGTCGGCGCCGGTCGAGACGAGGTTCATGTTCATGTACCCGTACTCGACCTTGCTCTCCTCGGTCTTCAGCGCGAGCTTCGTCTGCTTGTCGCCGTCGATGAGCACGAGGTTCCAACCGCCTTCGGCCGTCATCTCGAACGACATGCCGTGCGAGCCCGACGCGATCGAGTGCTCGCCGCACTTGAGCGCGACGTCGTTCTTCAGCGTGCCCTCGAGGAGTTGCGGGAGGCGCTGCGCCCAGCCGGCGCGCATCTGCTCGCTGCCCTTCATGCGCTCGAGCGTGTTCGTGCCGAGCTTCAACGTGTTGTACGACAGCGAGACCTGCTCCTTCTCGCCGACGGTGAGCGACGTGGACGCCGCGCGTTCGCCGCCGCCGCGGCCGCCGTGCTGGAACGCGTAACCGACTCCGGTCGACACGATCACGATCGCGGCCAGGACGGCCGCGCTGCGCTTCCATGCGATGATTGCCATGATTCCTCCTTCGGATTGCGTTGGGGTTGGTCGTTCTTCGTTCCGCCGGGCGCGGCCAAGACCGGTCTGCGGTCGGCCGGACCCGATTTCGATCAATCGATCCGCCGGGACCCGCAGGTCACGGTGCGGATTCGTCCTTCACGGTCCACGTGTCCGGATCGAGGCCGAGGTTCGCCGCCGCGATGTCGGAGCGGTCGACGATCGTCGCCGCGTTCACTCCGAGCGTGATCGCGAGGACTTCGGAGATCTCCGCGCGCGTCGCGCCGTGCGACACCGCCTTGCGGAGATGGCCCTCGAGGCAGTTCTTGCACCCGGACGTCAGCGACGCGGCGATCGCCACGAACTCCTTCACCTTCCGGTCGAGCACGCTCTTCCCGTAGGTGTGCTTGTAGAAGTTCATGTACAGGCCCATCGTGTCGCGATCGAGGAGCGCGTACGACTTGACCTTGGGGTCCGGGCGCCGGCCGTCGCCTCCGGGACCGCTCGGGACTCCGGGCGCGCCGGCCTGCGCGGGACGCGCCGGCGCGGGCGGGGTGCCGGAGTGGGAGTTCTCGGACGGCGTCTTCGACTCGATCATTCTCGGACCTCGTGCGCGGGTCGCGGCGTGTTCGGGTTTGACCGCGCGGCTGGACGGGGAAATCTAGCGCACGATCGGGAGATTGCCGCCTTCATTCCGGCTCGCCGGACGCGGCCGAGCGCCGTTTCGCTTCACGACGTCGGGCGAGAAGCGCGGCGGCGACGACGGCCACGATCGCGATCATCCCGACGGTGTCGAACACCTCGCTGAACCGCTCGGCGCGGCGTGCGAGGCTCCCCTTCAGGTCCGTCTTGAATCGCCGCAGGACCGGCTCCGCCTCGAGCTGTGCGCGCAACACCGCGGCGGCGTTCGCGCCGATCAGCACGCGGTCGGCTTCCTCCTCCGCGTCGCCGGCCTTCGACTCGACCGTCACCGCGAGCGGGACGAGGTCGGCCGCGGCGGCGATCGCGCGGACCGTCTCGTGGTCGAACGCGCGGAGCCACCCTTCCGCTGTCGCCGCGTCGACGCCGTGCACCGCGGCGCCGCGCAACACGACCACGGGCCCGCCGACGCCGCGCACCGACTGGAACGCACTCGACGCGCCGGGTTCGCGCGCCTCGCGGGCGAGCGTCGAGCGCGTGACGACGGCGACGTTCGACGGGGGCGCAGCGAGCAGGCGCGACAGCGCGATGCCGTCGTCGCCGAGGTAGGGGAGCACGACGTTCGCGTCGAGCCCGGTCAGGAGCCGGTCGCCCGCGCCCGCGGTCTCGGCGGTGAAAGCGAGCGTCGCGAGCAGCTGACCCGACACGTTCCACGGCTGCGGCTCTGCGAGGATCAAGCGGTCTTCGAAAGCGCCTCGCGTCAGCTCCGCGAGCCCGATCGGGCGATCGAGCACGCGTGCTCCGTCGAGCTCGTCGCTCAAGCTCGCGGCGGCGAGACGCATCGGGTCGAACCAGAGCGAGAGCGCGCGCCGATCCGGAACGCAGAGCTCCGCCGGCGCGGTGGCGGGGAGCTCGCCGATCGCGACGCACCGATCGAGCGACGGAGCGAGCGCCGCGAGCGGCAAGCCCACGATCAAGGTCGGGCCGGGCGCGCGCGCGAGCGCGCTCGAGACGTCGCCCGGTTCGACGATCCGCACGTCGACGGTGTCGGCGAGGCCGAGGTCGCGCACGCGCGAGGCGACGATCGCGCGGGCAGGCGGCGGTAGATCGCTCAGCACGACCAGCGTGCCCGCGCTCGACGCAACCGAGGCGGAGAGGACGATCGCAGCGGACGCGAGCGCGATCGTGAAACAACGCGCGCCGGTCACAGGGCGGTCTCCTCGACCCCGGGCGCGCGCGTCGCGGGCTCTGCCGGAGAAGGACTCGGCGCCGCCGGCGCCGCGACGCGCGCGAAGAACACGGCGCTGCCGAGGAGGAGGATCACGACGGCCGCCCACACCGCGCCGGAGAGACGCGCGACGCCGTACAACACTCCTCCGAGCCACGTGCCGGTCGCGAGGCCGAGTCCCGACGCCGCGCTGTTGAGCCCGACCAGGCTGCCGCGCAACGTCTCGGGACCGAGTCCGGTGAGGATCGCCGCGAACGGCCCCTGCCGCACCGCGGCGATCGCCGAGACGGCAACCGCGATGGTCGCGAACGTCACGAACGAATCGGCGAGCAAGAGCGCCGGCGTCGCGACGAGCGACCCGCCGAGCGCGAGCAGAACGGTGCGGCGCTTGCCCAGGCGATCGGAACAGGCACCGGCGACGAACGCACCCGGCAGCGCGCCGAGTCCGAGCCAGAGGAAGAACCGCTCGCGGTCGGCGAGGTCGGATTGGAACGCGTCGTGGCACCAATCCGCGAACGACGTGATGACCGCGAAGCTCGCAGCTGTGAACGCGAACGTCGTGAACAGGAGCGCCGGCGCGCCGCGGCACGCGAGCGCCGCGCGCGGGAGCGAGAGCAGCCCGACCCCGGAGATCGGCGCGACCTCTGACCGATCGACCGCGCGCGCGGCCGGCGCCGCGGAAGCGATCGCGCACGCGATCGACACCACGGCGAGCACGCCGAAGAGCGCGGTGAGGCGCACGCGGGCGAGCGCCGCCGCGGCCGGCATCCCGATCACGAGCGCGGCGTACCCGCCGCCGAGCACCACCGCGAGAGCGCGCCCGCGCTTCGCGTACGGGACCGAGTCCGCGACGAGCGCCACCGCCGCGGAAACGATGCCGCCCGTGCCGAGCCCGGCGACCGCGCGACAGACCAGGAATCCCGCCCAGCCGACGTCCAACAGCAGGAGCGCGTTCGCGGCCGCGTAGCCGGCGAGCGAACCCAGCAGGACGCGGCGCCGGCCGATGCGGTCGCACGTGACGCCGAGCACGAAGCCGGAGATCGAGTACCCGAGCGTGAAGACCGACGTGAGCAGCCGGACCGATCCGTCGTCGACGCCGAGCGCGCGCTTCAGCTCCGGGAACAGCGGCGTGAGCGCGTGGGTCCCAGAGCTGGCCACGAAGACCGCGACGAACGCGGTGACCAGGAGCGCGACGCCGCGCGCGGGGGACGAATCCTTGCCTGTCACTCAATGACTCGCGGGGCAGCGTCCGATGAATGCGATGCGGGTCGGCAGGATAAATGGACGCTCCCGGAGCGCGGCGATAATCTCCCGCCTCCCTTTCTCTCGACGGGACCAAAGTGACTGCGAAAGTCGCGATCCTCGGCGGCGGCATCTCGGGCGTCGCATGCGCGCGCTTCCTGCTCGACGCCGGCCTCGAGGTCGAGGTCCTCGAGGCGGATTCGCGTGCGGGTGGCCTGGTTCGCAGCGACGTCGTCGACGGCTACGTGTTCGACCGCGCGGGCGGCCACATCCTGTTCACCAAGGACAAGTGGTGCCGCGAGTACCTCCACGGTCTGTTCCGCGGCGACGAGCTGGTCGCCACCGAGCGCAACACGAAGATCCTCTTCCGCGGCCGCTTCGTGCACTACCCGTTCGAGAACGGGCTCGGCGACCTCGAGCCCGAGGAGCGCCTGAAGTGCCTGAAGGGGTACGTCGAGGCGTGGGTCGCCCGCAAGTCGGCCGGGGCCGGCGCGAAGGTGCCCGAAAACTTCAAGGACTGGGTCCGCCACCGCATGGGCGACGGCATCGCCGAATCGTTCATGGACCCCTACAACGAGAAGATCTGGAAGGCCGACCTCGCGACGCTCGGCATCGACTGGGTCGAGGGGCGCGTTCCAGACGCCCCACTCGAAGACGTGCTCCGCGCCGCGCTCGGCCAGCGCGTCGAGGGGTACACGCACCAGCTCAACTTCCACTACCCGCGCTTCGGCGGCTTCGAGGAGATCTTCCAGCGCCTCCTGCGCCCCGTGCGGCCGTTCCTCCGCACCGGCATGCGCGTCGAGAAGGTCGAGAAGCAGGGCGAGCGCTTCCTCGTCAACGGGACGGCCTACGACCGCGTGGTCTCCACCGTGCCGCTGCCGATCCTCGCGAAGCTGCTCGTGGGGCTCGACTCCGCGGGACGCGAAGCCGCGCTTGCGCTGCAGCACCGCTCGCTCACGTCTTTCCTGTTCGGCATCGACGCCGGCTCGGCCAAGCCCTACTCGTGGATCTACCTCCCCCACGCCTCGCAGGGTCCGGCGAACCGCGTCACGTACCTCTCGAACTACTCGCCGATGAACGCGCCGAAAGGGCGCGCGTCCTTGCTCGCGGAAGTCACGCACCACGGCCCGCTCGCCGTCGACTCGAAATACCTCGGCGACCTGCGCGACGCGCTCGGCAACGAAGGGCTCTTGCGCTCCGACCGCGTGACGACGATGCACCACTACTCGAACGAGTGGGCCTACATCCTCTTCGACCGCGACTTCACCAAGAAGCGCGCGCTCGCGATCGAGTCGGTCGAGAAGCTCGGCGTCTTCCCGCTCGGCCGCTTCGGACGGTTCGACTATCACAATTCGGACCAGTGCGTGATCTCGGCGAAGGAGATCGCCGCTCGGGTCGTGGCGACGGTGAAGTGACGAAGGTCTCGATCGTCCTCCCGACTCGGAACGGGATGCCGGAGGTCGCGCCCGCGCTCGACGCGATCCTGTCTCAGAAGAGCCGCCACCCGTTCGACCTGTCCGTCGTCGACACCGAGTCGACCGACGGCACCTGGGAAGAGATCGAGAAGCGGAAGATCCGCGCGCGGCGCATCAAGAAGGAAGAGTTCCAGCACGGCCGGACGCGCAACGCCGCGATCGCAGAGACCGACGGCGACGTCGTCGTGTGCTTCGTGCAGGACGCGTTGCCGCAGGGCGAGCGCTGGCTCGAGGCGCTCGTCGACGCCGCACTGTCCGAGGCGGACTCCGCGGGCGCGTACTGCCGCCAGATCCCCCGCCCGGAC
>CAZOLL010000294.1:0-5771 GCA_964580365.1 uncultured Phycisphaeraceae bacterium | reverse complement strand
GTCGGAGATGCAGGCGCCGATCAGCTGGTCCTTGTCGTTGACGTAGAGCCCGGTGACGAACGGCTCCGGCTCCTCGCCGAAGTCGATCGCGCTGCACTTGGTGACCGAGACCGGCTTGCCCAGGAGGTCGCCGAGGAAGTCCCGCAGGGTCGCCGCCGCCATGCGGAGCACGGTAGCGCTTCCGCGCGCGAAATCAGCGGCGGTCGGTCGCGCCCGGCGAAGGCGGCGCTGTCGACGCTCCGAGCAACGGAACGAGCGCGTCGGCGACGACCTGGTTCGCGCGCGGCGAGTAGTGGCCGCGCGGCATCCAGAACGCCAGATCGTCGGGCGCTCCCGCGGCGTCGAGCGCTTCGGTGACGTCGGCGACGGCGATCGATCGCGCAGCGAGCGCGTCGAGCAGCGCCTGCCACGACTTCGCGCCGCCTCGCGCGCGACGCGAAACCAGCGACTTCTGGTCCGGCAGCACGACGAAGCGGAACGCGGCGCCGCGCGCGCGACACTCGCGGTCGAATTCCGCCGCGATCGCGACCGCGAGGCGGAACGGCTCGCTGTTCGGATCCTCGAGCATGCGATCCGCGTCGCGGGGACGCTCGTCGCGTTCGCGCGCGGTGAGCAGCACGCGGCCGACCGCCGACCAGTGCGCGATGCGCGAGAACTCCGGAGCATAGGCCGCGCTCGCGCGCGCGACGAACGCGTCGGTCGCGCCGACCGCGGCGAGAAACGCGGCGGAGTCGTCGACGAGCCGCGCCGCGTCGGCCGGCGTCGGGGCGGGGTTCGGCACGAGCACGAGCCCATCGTCGTGCAACTCGAAGCGCGGCTTGAACGAGATGGACGGCTCCATGTGGCGCAACGCCGGCCGGTAGACCGAGACGACGCGCGGCAGCGCGTTCGGCAGGAAGCCGAGCCAGACTTCGTCGGGAGCGCGCGGCAGCAGGTCGCGCCGCAGGCGGATCAACGCCTGGTCGATTCCGTAGCCGCCGACGCCGCCGTTCAGGACGTCGACGTCGTCGCGCGCGGCGTCGACGCGCGCGGCCCACGACTCGCCGCCCGCGACCTCGTCGCCGTGGGTGAACGAGCAACCGACGACGGCGAGCCGCGATCGGCCCGCGGGCTTCGGCTCCACGGCCGGCTCGATGCCGATGCGTGCGCCCTGCGCGTCGTAGCGGCACATCGCGTCGCCGGCGCCGGGGATGGGCGACCAGCCGAGGTCCGCGTCATAGCGGAGCAGCCCGCCGAGCGGTTCACCGGTCCGTGACGCCGCGCGCAGGTGCTCGAGCGAGCGGCGCTCCTCGGAGTTGAACAGAGGCGGCGAGTAGGGCGCGACGGGGCGGCCGAGGAACTCGCCGCGCCGGAGCGCGAGGTGCAGGAGCGCCTGGTCCATGAGGACCAGGGTCGTGCACACGATCGCGATCCGGCGCGGCCACGGCGTCATGCCGGCGGATTCTGCCGCCTCGTCAGGTGCAGGTCGATGCCCGCGGCGAGAGTCTTGATCGCGCGCAGCGTTTCCGCGGCGCCGAACGAGGGCCCGTAGCCGACCACGGGGCAGTCGAGACGCAGAAGCGCCTCCGCCGCCAGCCTCGGCAACGGCCGGCGGACGAAGCGCGGCGCTCGCCCTTCACGACGGATCACCTCGGCGATCGCGCGCTCGAGCCCGCCGCAACCGCGCGCGCCCCACGCCGGCGCGACGTCGGTCAGCGTGAGCTCGGCCTCGGGGCCGATCTCGCGCAGCCACGTCTCGACGACGAACGGGGACAACGACGACGGCAACGCGAGCCGCACGTCGACGTCGATCCACGCGAGCCCGTCGGGGGGACGCACGCGCGGCTCCCCGCCCGACCCCCGCAGACGATCGCGCTTCAACCCGCGGCCGACGTTTAACGACTCCGCTTCCTCGGCGAGCGACTCGACGAACTCCTCCGCCACCGCGGCGAGCCGCGCGAGCGCCTCGGGCGCGTCCGGCGCCGTCCAACGCAGGTTGGCGATCAAGCGCCCCGGGCCGCCGACGACGACCCGATCGATGCCGGCGTCGCACGCGACGATGGCCAGGTCGGGGCGCTCGAACGCGGCAGGACGTTCCGGCATTCGCTCCGGGTCCGCGGCCGCGATCGTGAAGCGCGCCATCTTCCGACAGCGCAACGCGACGCGGGCCGCCGCGGCGATGAACGTCGCGAGGTCCTCCTGGCGCGGCGCCGGCACGATCAACGCGATGTTGACCGGGCCGTCACCGATCGCGGCGGAGAAGCCGCGCTCCGCGTCGCGCCGCGCGGCGAACCCGCGCGCCTCGAGGCGCGCGAGCAGGTCCGCGGAGGGCGGGGCGAGCGACACACCGAGCTCGTCGAGAAGGGACAGCGCGTCTCCGTCGTTCACGGCCGCCCCCGTTCTCTCGGCGCCGAACCCTCGGCCGAGCGGAGCTGCCAGCGATCGAAACTGGCGGCGAGGTCGATCGACTTCGTGTCGTGGGAGAGGACGCGCGTGGCGCACATCTTGGGATTCATCGGGGGACTCCTTTGTTTTCGGGGTTTCGTGACTTCGCGGACGGGTGACCGAGAAAAGAAAGAACCCGCCGGGCCTCTCGGTCGGGGCCCGGCGGGTTCAGGTGTCTCTTCAGTTCCTTCAGACCCTAGGCGCCGGCGCCTCCGACGTGCCAAAAGCGGCACGTGCGCTTCGTGACGAGCGTCGACATGAGGTGCATCCGGTGCATTCGAGGTCCGATTCGAGCCGGCTCACGGCGGAACGTCCGCGAGCGGGGCCAATGAGTAACTCGGCTCCGAAACCTCGTCAATTGAGCTTTTTCGGAAAACGCCGGTGAAGTTCCGGTGCGCACGACCGCCGCCGGTGAGAAACCGCGGCCGCGCGATAGCATCACACCCCTCCGAAACGGAGAACCCATGAACCCCCATCGCCGACGCACGACCGGTCCGCTCGCCGCCCTGCTCTCGCTCGTCGGGCTCTCCCCGATCGCGTGCGGGCAAGAATCGAACGCGTCGACCGCTCCGAACGGAAAGGACGTCCCCATGCCGACCCGCACCGCGAACGCGACGCCGCGCTACTCGAAGTCCGGCTTCGACGTGACCCCGCTCGAGAAGAGCGCGATCCTCGAGCTCGCGAAGAAGCTGACGCCGGAGCAGTGGAACGTCACGCAGGACGCCGGCACCGAGCGCGCCTTCTGCGGCGGCCTGCTCGAGAACAAGGAGAAGGGCATCTACGTCTGCGTCGTGTGCGGCCTGCCGCTGTTCCGCTCGACGGCGAAGTTCGAGTCCGGCACCGGCTGGCCCTCGTTTTTCGAGCCGTTCGACAAGGCGCACATCACCGAGATCCGCGACGACAGCTTCGGGATGATCCGCACGGAGATCCGCTGCGCGCGCAGCGGCTCGCACCTCGGCCACGTGTTCGACGACGGCCCCGATCCGACGGGCATGCGCTACTGCCTCAACTCGGCCGCACTGAAGTTCATCAAGGACGGCGATCCGCTGCCGCCGGAGTCGCGCCCGGTCGAGATGGAGACCGCGTACTTCGCCGGCGGCTGTTTCTGGGGCGTCGAAGACGTCTTCCAGCAGATCCCCGGCGTCATCGACGCGGTGTCCGGATACATGGGCGGCAAGACGTCGAGCCCGACCTACGAGATGGTGTGCCGGCACATGACCGGGCACGCGGAGACCGTGAAGGTCGTCTTCGACAAGAAGCGCACGAGCTTCCGCGAGCTGCTCGACGTGTTCTTCAAGAACCACGACCCGACCACGCTCGACCGCCAGGGCCCGGACGTCGGCGACAACTACCGCTCGGCGATCTTCGCGGTCGACGCCGAGCAGAAGCAGGCGGCCGACGCGTTCATCGCGGAGCTGACCAAGACGAAGGCCTTCCGCGAGCCGATCGTGACGCAGGTGGTCGAGGGCGGCGGCGCGTTCTGGCCCGCCGAGGACTACCACCAGGACTACCACCAGAGGCACGGCGGCAGCTGCCGCGTCGTCCGGTGACACGCGCGAGGAATCGATCTCCCCGCTCGAGAAGCTGTGCAGGAAGCACGTCGCGGAGGCCGAGGCGCTCCGCGACGTGGCGGTGAAGCGATTGAACACGAAGCTCGCGAAGATGCCGCCGGTCGAGGCGGCGCGCGAGCGGCTCAGCGCGAGATCACGATCGAGCCGGTGAAGTTCTCCGGCGCATCGAACGAGTGGATCCCGTAGCTGTCGAGGAACCCGAGGCTGCCGTCCTTCGGGTCGACGTGGAAGAGGTAGGTTCGGTCGCTCGTGTCGCTCGACGCGACGACCACGCGCTGGCGCGGACCGCACGCGAACGCGTCGATCGTGTCGAGAAACGACGATTGCGGCAGGTTGAGCAGCTCGTCGACGCTTCCGGTCGGGCCGATGCCCGCGGCGAACATGTCCGCATCTTCTGGGTCGGAGGAGCCGCGGGCGATCAAGCACGCCTTCGAGCTGATCATCGCGATCGCGCCGTAGTTCGAAAAGGCGAGCGCGTTGAAGGGCAACGCGGTGAGGTCGTACGCGCCGTTCGCCTTCCCCACGTGGTAGGGGTACACGGCGGTGTTGGCGCTGACGACGTACACCGTCTTCTTGTTCGGGTTGATCGCGACATCCGTGTTCGCGAATCCCATGCTCTCGTCCGCCGCGAAGCCGTTCGCGTCGTGCGTGAGCGCGCCGCTCGGGTTGACCTTGAACACCCACAGCGTGTCGTCGGTGCAGAGCGTCGCGAGCACGTTGCCGGCGACCTTCACCTGCCGCGGGCCGACGCCGCAGCTCGCGGGCGTTCCGAGATCGACGAGCGTGCCGGACTTGGTCACTTCGAAACCGACGATCTGGTCGGTCGCGCGGCTCGCACCGTAGACGAACACGCGCTTTCGGAACTCGGCCACGCCGAGCCCGACGAAATCCGCCGCGCCGAACGGCGAGCCCGCGACCTCGGAGAGCTGGCCCGACTTCGCCACGCGCAGCGCGACGATGCCGCTGCCGTTCGCCACGAACAGCGTCTTGCGCTTCGGCGAGTAGGCGATCGAACCGAGGTTTCCGCGCACCTCGAACGAGACGCTGCCGCTGGTGGTCAACGGGGTGCCGCCGTTCAGCTCGGTAACGGCGGTGCCGTCGACGCGCAGGCCGAACACGCGGCTGCCGTTCGAGGTCGAGCGCTCGTGCGAGTACACGAACGTCCCGCCGAGGGCCGCGGGACAGATGGAGATGCCGATCACGATCGCGGGAAGCAGGCGCACGGTTTCCTCCTTCGAAGGATAAGGGAGCCTCTTCTTGTCGGGCGCGATCCGGCCTCGGCTTGAGCGAAATGGCGACTCGGTCAGGCTCCCGCGGCGCGTGCGCACGCCCCGGCGATCACGACGACGACGAGCGTCGTGCCGATGCCGCGCCGGAGTACGAAAACGAGAACGCACGCGAGGAGGAACAGGAGGATCGCGGGCCAAGCAGCCGCGGCGCGGGTCTCGTCCCACAGCACGTGCGCGCCGAACCACACGCCGAGGTGCGCGATGACGCCGACCACGGCGGCTGTGATCGCGGCCAGCGCCGCCGAGAGCGCGCGGTTGCTCCGCACGCGCTCCACGTAGGGTGCGAAGGTGAAGATCCACAGAAAGCACGGCGCAAACGTGACCCAAACCGTCATGCACGCTGCGAGCGCGGCCGCGGTCCACGGCTCGAAGACTCCCGGGTCGCGGCGCCCGGCGAGGAAGCCGACGAACTCGAGCACCATGATCAGCGGGCCCGGCGTCGTCTCCGCGAAGCCGAGCCCGTCGACCATCTCGCGCGCGGTCAACC
>CAZOLL010000293.1:0-5813 GCA_964580365.1 uncultured Phycisphaeraceae bacterium | reverse complement strand
TGTGCGCGTGGATCAGGGCGACCGAGCGCTCGCGCGCGAGCCGGGCGATCCTGTGGGCGGCGAAGAGGTCGAGCTCGCCGCGCATGCGGATCTCGACCGCCTCGATGCCCACGGCGCGGGCGCGCGCGACGAACGGCGAGCCCGGCTGACCCACGACGATCGCCGCGTTGCCGCGTGCACGCAGACCGGTTGCCAGACCGAGCGCCTGCCCTTCGCCGCCGCGCCAGGTGCGCTCGGTGTCGATGTGGAGCGAGTCGATCGGGCTCGCGGTCTTCGTGGCGACGGCCGGCATCGCGCGGATCGTACCGGTCGCCGCCGCCGGTTCGATCGTTGAGGGGAACCGTCGCGTTCCGCATACTCGCGCAGGATGCGGAACGAGACGCACGAGCGCGGGAATGGCGCCGGCACCCCGCACGCGGCGCACGCGGCGCGGGTCCGGCTCGCGGGCGTGTCTGCGGACGTCGCGTCCGCGGTCCTCGACGTCGTGCTCGACCCGCTCGCGCACGGCGGGACGACGTTGAAGGCGACGCCCGGACGCCGGGTCGTGCGCGTCGACAGCGCCGCGGGCCCGCTCATCGTGAAGCACTTCTTCGCCGCGCGCGGCCTGCGCAAGGGACGCGCGCAGCGGCGCGCCGAGCGCGAGTTCTCGATCGCGGAGTCCCTGCGCGCCCCCGGACTCCCCGCGCCCGAGCCGATCGCGGTCGGCGAGCTGCGCGACCGCGGCGGCACGGTGTACGCCGCGCGCGAGATCCCCGAGTCCACTCCGCTCGGCGGCTTCCTCGAGGCGCGCTTCCGGCCGGGTGACGGACGCGCCGCGGAGAAACGGGAGTGGCTCGCCCGCGCGATCGACCTCTTGGTTCGCGTGCACGGGGAGGGCTTCGATCACCGCGACTTCCACGGCGGCAACTTGCTGGTTTCGGCGGGCGACCTCGTCGTGATCGACCTGCACCGAGTTCTCCGCGTCGAGCACGTGTCGGCACGGCGGCGCTCCACGGCGCTCGCCGACCTGCTGCACACCCTGCGGTTCTCGCTCGACCCGGCCGACACCGAGTTCGCGGTGCGCCGCTACCTCGAGAAGTCCGGTCGCGATCTGCGCCGGGCCGATCGCTGGCTCGAGCGCGTCGACACCGGCATCCGTCGCCGCGAGGCGCGGCGCGTCAAGAGCCGCACGCGCCGCTGCATGGCCGAGAGCTCGCGGTTCACGAAAGTCCGTGCCGGCGGAGTGCGCGGCTGGCGGCGTCGCGATTGCGACGAGGGCGAGCTGTTCGACGCGGTCGCGGCCGCTCGCGCGGCGCTCGCCGCGGGCGGTGACGGAGTGCTCTCGCTGGCGGCGCGCTCGTCGGTGGCGCTCGCGTCGGCCGGCGGCCGGCGTGTCGCGGTGAAGCTGTACGAGCGCGACGGCCGGCGCAAGTCGCTGCGCGGGAAGCTCACGCACGGCCGCGCCGGGCGCGCGTGGGTCGCGGCGCACGGGCTCGACGTCCGCGGCGTTCCGGTGCCGCGGCCGCTCGCGTGGCTGCGCACGCCCGACCGCGCGTTCCTCCTGGTCGACGCGGTCGAGGACGCGGTGACGCTCGCCGTTCTTTCGTTCCGGATCGGCGCCGGCGGCGACCTCGAGTCGCGTGCGAGCGAGGTGGCGGACGCGGTCGGCGCGCTGCTCGAGCGGCTCGCGGCTGCGAACGTGCGCGTCAACGACCTCTCGCCGAAGAACGTGCTCCTCGCGGTGAGCGGAGGTTCGTTCGCCGCGTCCTTGTGCGACTTCGACGGCGTCCGGCTGGCGCGCGCGGCGACGCGCGAGGAATGGGTCGAGGCGCTCGGGCAGTTGAACGACCTCGCGCCGTCGGTCGCCGCGCGACCGCGCCTCCGCGTGCTGTCGCGCATGAAGCGCGCCGTTGTCGCGCTCGCTCGCACGGGCGTCGCGGCCGAGATCGAGGCCGTGAGCGCGGCGCGCCGGAGGAAACGCCTCCACCCGACGGGACGCGGATGAAGCTCCTGTTCGCGTTCAGCAACTGGAAGTGGACCGGGCCCGCGGAGCCGGCGGTGAACCTCGCCGCGGCGCTCGCGGCGCGCGGCCATGACGTCGCGTTCGCCGTCGGCCGCTGTCCGCACGCCGATCTCGAGAACCGCGTCGCGAGCGAAGCGCGCGCGCGCGGCCTGCGCCTCGTCGAGGACGTCGCGCTGCGGAAGCACTTCGACCCCGTGAGCGGCGTGCGCGACCTGCGCGCGCTGACCGAGCGCATCGCGCGCGAGCGGTTCGACGTGGTGCACGCTCACCTCTTGAACGACCACCTGCTCGCCGGCGCGGCGGCGCGGCGCGCGCGCACGGGCGCGGCCGTGATCCGCTCGGTCTACGGCGGGCGCGATCTGTCCGCTCCGCTGCGCACGCGCCTCGCGTTCTCACGGCTCGCGGACGGCGTCGTCGCGACGTCGGAGTCGGCCGCCTCCGAGGTGCGCGCGCGGACGAGCATCGCGGCGGAGCGCGTTTTCGTGGTCCCGGGCGCGGCCGACGCCGCGCGGTTCGCGCCTGAACGCCTCGCGCCGCTGCGCGACGCAGCGCGGCGCGAGCTCGGTCTCTCGGAGCGCGACGTCGCCTGCGGGATCGTCGCGCGCATCCAGCGACATCGGCGCTTCGACCTATTGTTCGACGCGTTCGCGCGCGCGGTGAAGGAGGAGCCCCGGCTGAAGCTCGTCTTGATCGGACGCGGCACGCACGAGGACGACCTCGCGCGCCGGCCGGTCGAGGAACTCGCGCTCGGGCGATCGGTGGTGTTCGCCGGATATCGCGCGGGCGCCGGATACGACGCGTTGCTCGCGGCCCTCGACGTCGGCGTGTTCCTCGTGCCCGGCAGCGACGGCTCGTGCCGCGCGGCGCGCGAGCTCGCGTGCGCGTCGTTGCCGCTCGTCGTCACGCGTCGCGGCCCGCTGCCCGAGATCGTGGCCGACGGGTCGACCGGCCGCGTGCTCGACGAGGACCCCGCGGCGTTCGCGCGCGCGTTCGTCGAGTTCGCGCGCGACGACGCAATGCGTCTTGCGTTTGCGCGCGCCGCGCGCGACCGGGCGGAGCGGATGTTCGCCCTGCCCGGCCACGCGGCCGCGGTCGAGGACGTCTACCGGCGGGTGCGGAGCGCGCGGTCGTGAAGCTCCTGCTCTCTGCGCCGTTCCACGCCCCGCGGTTCGAGGGGACCCAGATCGCGGCGGCGGCCCGCCGGATGGGAGTCGAGGTCGTCGAGTTCGCGCACCCGGAGTCGCGCGACCCGACGCTCGAGCTGCCCGAAGCCGCGCGCCGAGCGCGGCCCGATTTCCTCCTCCTGGTCCAACCGGATCGCGAGGATCCCGCCACCCTCGACCTCGTGCGGCGGTTCGGAGCGACCGTGCTGATGTGGGAGGCGCCGCTTCCGCCGGGGGCTCCCGCGTTCAAGAGGGCGCGGCGTGCGTGGCTCGCCCGTGCGGCCGACGCCGCGTTCGCGACCCACTCGGCGCTCGCGGCGACGCGTTTCGACCGGCTCGGACGCCCCGCGCGAGTGGCGCCCGCTGGATTCGATCTCGAGACGCTCCGGACCGGCGACGCCCGCGCCGCCCGCGCCGGGGCCGGCAGCGTCGGGGGGGCGGGCGGAGACGCGATCGCGCTTCCCCCGGGGGTCGCGATTGCTGTGCGGGCGGCGGACGACCCGCTCCAGCTCGCGCCGGAGACCGGGGCGGACGAGTTCTCCGGGTGGGGGGAGAAGTCGGCCTTCCCCGGATTGTCGTTTTCCGGTCGCCTCGCGACTCCGAAAGACTTCAGTGAACTGGTGGGGGGGCGTCGATACATTGCCGGCGGTCGCGTCAGCGATCTTCCCGCGGTCTTCGACGATGCCGCCGCCGCGCTCGCGTGCGGTGCGCGCGTGATCGACGTCGGACTGCGGCAGAAGATCGGCGACGGGACGGAGCGATCGGCGAGCGACGCGAGTCTTGGCGGCTTCGCGAACGCGCTGCGCACGATCCTCGACGCTGCGAGTCGGGTGCGGACGGAGGGCGGCGATGTCTGAGCGGATGCGGGTCCTGCCGGGAACGAGCGGAGCGCGCGTGACGGTGCGAGCCGGGCGATTCGCCGCGACGATCCGAGCCGTCGGCGCGATGGCGATCGCGATGGCGCTCGCGCTGCCGGGCTGCGTGTCGAGCGGCTCGCTGCCGAACGCGACCCGCGCCGACAACGATCGGGCGAGCGAGATCGATCCGGCGCCGGCGCCCGGACCGATCGCTCCCCCGCCGCGCGACGAGAGCACGTGGGTGCCGCGCCCGGTCACGCCGTACAAGCCCGCGGCCGCTGCTCCGGTGGCGAAGCCGAAGTCGCGCAGCGTGCTGTCGAACTCCATCGTCGTCGTCGACGCGGGGCACGGCGGCAAGGACCCCGGTTCGAAGGGGCTTTCGCCGGTCTGGGAGAAGCACATCGCGCTCGCGATCGCGAAGGAAGTCGCGGCGGAGCTGCGCAAGGACGGCGTGAAGGTCGTGATGACCCGCGACTCGGACTCGTTCATCGAGCTGGACGATCGCGCGGCGCTCGCCTCGCGCACGAAGTGCGATCTGTTCGTGTCGGTGCACGCGAACTCGCTGTCCGACAAGAACGCGACCGGCGCCGAGATCTACACGTCGCGCACGCCGAGCTCGGACAGCCGTCGCCTATCGTCGGCGATCACCGCGGCGTTCCGCGAGGACGGCTTGCAGGTGCGCGGCCAGCGGATGGCGAACTACCGCGTGCTCGTCGGACACTCGCGTCCCTCGGTGCTCGTCGAGTGCGGCTACCTCACGAACGCGGGCGAATCGAAGCTGCTGAACACGCCGGCCTATCGTTCGCGCGTCGCGCGCGCGATCGCCGACGGAATCTGCGACGCGCTCGTCGACGGGTGATCGCTCAGCGTTCGCGCTCGAGCAGCGCGACGACCGTCGCCTCGAGCAGGTCCGCATCGCCCGCGCCTTCGCGGGTCTTCCCCTTCACGTTCACGCACTCGGTCGCGAGGCCGAACGCGCCGGCGAGCGCGGCGCGGATCGCCGCGCGGTGGGGCGCGATCTTCGGTTCGTCGGCGAGGATCACCGCGTCGAGCGAGATGATCTTGAATCCACGGGCGACGATGCGTTCGCGCGCGTGCGCGGCGAAGCGGCGGGAGTCCGCGTTCGCGTTCTTCGGGTCGCGGTCGGAGAACAGCGTGCCGATGTCGTCGTCGCCCGCGGCGCCGAGCACCGCGTCGACCGCAGCGTGCAGGAGCGCATCACCGTCCGAGTGTCCGAGCAGCCCCTTGTCGTGCGGGATGCGGTGTCCGCCGAGGAGCAACGGACGGCCGGCGACGAAGCGGTGGCGGTCGATCCCGAGGCCGATTCGCAGGTCGGAGGTCATGGCGCCGGATTGCTCCCGTGGTCGCGATCGAACTTCGGAAAGACCGCGGTCGCGAGCACGAGGTCCGCGGGGCGGGTTACCTTGAAGTTGACGGGGTCGCCCGACACCGCGGCGACCGGAAGGCCGAGCGACTCGACCAGCGCCGCGTCGTCCGTGGCGGCCGCGCCGGCATGCGCCTCGAGCGCGCGACGCAGCACGTCGGCGCGGAACGCCTGCGGGGTCTGCGCGGCGCCGAGCTCCGTGCGGTCGACCGTCGCGGTGACGCGGCCGTCCTTCACGCGCTTCAGCGTGTCGGCGACCGGGACGACCGGCACGGCGGCGCCGTGCTCGGAAGCGGCGGCGAGCAGGCGCTGGACCAGCGCCGCCGGCACGAACGGACGCGCGGCGTCGTGCACGAGGATCAGCGCCGCGTTCGGGTCGGCGGCGGCGACGCCGCGTGCGACCGAGT
>CAZOLL010000292.1:0-5836 GCA_964580365.1 uncultured Phycisphaeraceae bacterium | reverse complement strand
GCGCGGTTGCGCGCGAGCCACTTCTTCAGCTCGGCGACCGAGCCGGTCTCGTACGCCTTCACCACGCGCCGCTCGAGGAACGCGCGCAGGTCGTCGGCGAGTCGATCGCAGTCGGGGTATCGGTCCTCGGGCCGCCACGCCATCGCCTTGCCGCAGATCGCCGCGAGCTCCGGCGGCACGTCGTCCTTGATGCGCTCGATCGCGGGCGGAGGGCCGGCGCGCAGCCGCGCGAGCACGGTTTCGGCGGACGGGCGCGCGTGCGTCTCCGCGTACGGTGTGTGGCCGGTCAGCAGGTGGTAGAGCATCGCGCCGATCGAGTAGACGTCGGAGCACGGCGCCATCTCCTCGATGCGGCCGGACGCCTGCTCGGGCGGCATGTACTCGGGCGTGCCGACCACGTCGCCCGCGCGCGTCGACGGCCGCGGCGCGTCGCCGTCCACGGGCGAGTCGACGCTCGGGCGCACGCTGGAGGCGGATGCATCGTCCTCGCCGATCACGTGCGCGAGTCCCCAGTCCATGACGTAGGTTTCGCCGAAGCGGCCGACCATCACGTTCTCGGGCTTCAAGTCGCGGTGCACGACGCCGCGCGCGTGCGCGTACGCCATCGCTTCGCACACGCGCAGGATCACGCCGAGCGCGCGCGTGACGGTCCACTCGCGCGAGCCGCGGTGCACCTCGCGGAAGATCGCACGCAGGTCCTGGCCGCTCACGAGGCGCATGGTGAAGAACGCGTTGCCGTGCGCGTCGACACCCAGCTCGTGCACCGGGACAATCCCCGGGTGATCGAGCTGCGCCGTGACGCGCGCCTCGTCGAGGAAGCGGCGCACCGCGAGCGGGTCGACGCGACCGGCGGCGTCGTTCGGCTGGATCACCTTCATCGCGAGGTTCCGGCGCAGGTCCTCGTCCCACGCGCGGAAGATCGTCCCCATGCCGCCGCGCGCGACTTCGCCGACCAGCCGGTAGCGGCTCTCTTGCGGACTGTGCGACGCGAGCTGCGCGAGCGCTTCTTTCGAGGCGGCCGTCTCCTCTGGAGGCGGCGAGAGGCGGACGCCCGGGTCGATCCCGGCGCCGAACGCCGCTTCCAGGCGCCGGGTGAGCGATGGCTCGGCCCCTCGAACGGTGGGCGAGCGCGAGTCCGACGAGTCGCCGGCCATGTGCGGACCTCCGCGACCCGATCGGCCTCGGGTCGAGCGTCCGGTCGAAAACGAGAACCCCGCGGTGCGCCTTCGAAACTAGCGCACCGCGGGGTTCCGCGGATCGATCCGTCGGCCGAGGTCGGCCTTACTCGGGGATCACTTGCCGCCGTGCTTCTCCTTCGCACCCTTGTCGCTGGCGGCGCCGCCGCCGAGCGCCTTCTCGATCATCGCGAGGATCTTGTGGTGGTTCTCCTCGCCGCCGCCGACCACGCTGCCGACGATGTTGCCGTCCTTGTCGATGACGAACACTGTGGGAATTCCCTGCACGCCGTACTGCTCGCCGATCACCTTCGGATCGGCGAACACGATCGGGTAGTTCATCTCGAACGCCTTGGCGAACGTCTTGTTCACCTCGAGCTCGACCTCGTGCGACAGCGCGTCCGCGCCGCGGCCGCCGACGCGCTTGCCGCCGTGCGGCTTCGTCGCGGTCGGATCCGAGAAGTCCATCCCGTAGCCGTAGTACTGCGTGACGCCGACGACCTGGACGCCGTCGTTCGCGTGCTGCGCCTGCAGCTCGACGAGCTCCGGGACGACCGCGCGGCACGGCGGGCACCACGTCGCGAAGAAGTCGACGACCGTAACCTTGCCCTTCTGGCCGGAGAGCGTGAAGCCCGCGTCGCCGTTCACGACGTCGCTCGCGACGATCTCCGGCGCGGCCTGGCCGTTCATCTTCGAGCGGGCGCGCTCGGCGCCGATCGCGCCCTTCAGGCTCTGTGCGAGGCCCTTGGTCTGGGGCTCGAGATTCGATTCGTCGAGCTTGTCGAGGATCGCGCCCGCGCTGTCGAGGTCTTCCTTGTTCATGTAGCAGAGCGCCGCGAACGCGCGCGACTCGTTGATCAGTGCGGACTCGGGGTTCGTCTCGATGTGCGCCTTCAGGTCGTTCAGCGCGGCTTCGGTGTCGCCCGCGACGAGGCGGAGCTTGCCGGAGTAGTGCAGACCGTCACCGGAAGCGAACGCCGCCTTGTTCGCGGCGATCAGCTCTTCGATCGCCTTCGCTGCCGACTTCTGGTCGCTGAACTCGCGCGCGTTCAGGCGGCCCTCGAAGGCGGCGAACAGGTCCTTCGCCGACGGATCGGGCGTCGCGTCCGCGGCGCCGGTCGTCGTCTCCGCGACCGAGTCCTGAGCCCGCGCCAGGGCCGGCACGAGGAACGACGTGATGACGAGCACGGAACGCAGCAGCATGAAGAGTCCTTTCTGGACGCCCCTTGAAACGAGCGCGAATCCACCGAAAACGGGCCGCCAGCCTAGCGCCGAACGGCGCATGGCGCCCGCGTCCCTAGTACGCGACCAGCCCGACCGCGATCCCGCACAAGTTGCCGAGGGAATGCAGCACGATCGGGACGAAGAGAGATCGGCTCGAGAGGAAGGCCCACACGAGCACGAAACCCGCGAGCTGGTTGTCCGGCGCCGGATTGCCGTACAGCCAATGCAGCGCGGCGAATGCGATCGTGCCGAGGACGATCGTGACCCACGGCCGGAACCACGCGGCGAGCGCCCCGACGAGCACCAGCCGGTAGATGACTTCCTCGTGGAACGGGTACAGCCAGCCCTGCGAGATCAGGCGCGAGACGAGCCGCGCGCGGTCGTGCGTCCACGCCGGCGACGTCATCGCGACGCCGCAGGCGCGCAGGATCCACGGGACTACGAAGAGCAGCGCGACAAAGATCACCCCGAGGACGAGCGTCACCTTCAGCCAGTGCACGACGCCCCTCGCGGGGACGAGCCGCAGGCCGACCGCGTCGGCGCCGTGCTCCGGCCGCGCCGCGAGCGCGCCCAACGCGAGAGCGCCGAGGATCGCGAGGACCATCCGCTCCCACAGCGGCCGCGTCGCCGCCATCGTGAGGTCGGCCGCGATGATCGCGGCGGCGAACACCGTCCAGCCGATGCGCTCCCGCGGCGCGCGGCGCAGCGAGGAGCCGACGATCGCGAGGTCGCTCATCGTTCGTTCTCCGCGCGCGCGAGCTCGAACACCCGCACCAGGATCGTCGCGCGCTCGGTCGCGATCGCCTCGGTCGACGTCGTGACCGCGAAGCCCGCCGTCCGCGCCGCGGCTTCGAACGCGTCGGCGGTCGGGCGCATCGGATCGGTGAGGATCGCGCGGCCGCGCGGCGCGAGCAGGCGTTCGAGCGCGGCCAGGATTTCGTTCGGCTTGCCGCGCTCGTAGAGCACGTCGCTCGCGAGCACGACGTCGAAGCGCGCGGCACCGAGACTCTTCGGATCGCGCAGGTCGAACCGGACGAACTCGCCCGCGACGCCGGAGCGCGCCGCGTTGCGACGCGAGAGTTTGACCGCCTCCTCCATCACGTCCGCGAACGTGACGCGCGCGCCGGCGAGCGCCGCGGCGATTCCCGTGAGCCCGGCACCGCAGCCGAGGTCGAGAACGTGTGCGCCCGCGAGCGACGCGTCGCCCGCGGCGCGACGCGCGAGCACGATCGCGGATTCCCAGAGCAGACCGAAATACGGGTTGTCCGGCGGCGGCGCGCCGTCCCGCGCCGGCGCGGCGGTCAGCGCGTCGAGCACCGCGTCGTCGTCGAGCACGAACAGCTCGATCGCGCGCCCCGCAAGCGTCACGGTCTCGAGGCGCGGCAGGAACGGGGCGAGGGGGTCGTGCGGCATCGGCCCGTATCATTCCGCGCCATGCCCGATCGGTCCATCGTTCCCGCCGCGATCACCGTTCAACCGCGCACCGGAGGCGCGACGCGCTCCGCGTTCGTGCTGCACGGGATCTTCGGCGCGGGACGCAACTGGCGCACGTGGGCGCAGCGCTGCGTCGAGGCCGTCCCGAGCTGGCGGATGGAGCTCGTGGACCTCCGCCACCACGGGGACTCGGCGCGCGCGGAGGCGCCGAACACGCTCGACGCGTGCGCGGGCGACCTCGATCGCCTCGCGGCGGAGCGCGGCGCCCCCGACGCCGTCCTCGGCCATTCGTTCGGCGGCAAGGTCGCGCTCGCGTTCGCGGCAAGGCGGCCGGCGGGGCTCCGCCAGCTGTGGATCCTCGACTGCCCGCTCGGCGAGCCGGCGCACGCCGACCCGCGCCGCTCCGACCCGGGCCGCGTGCTCGCCGCGCTGCGATCGCTTCCGCCGGTGGTCGCGGCGCGCTCGACGGTCGTCGACGACCTCGTGCGCCGCGGCGTCGGCGAGTCGGTCGCGGCGTGGATGGCGACGAACCTGCGTCCGGTCGAGGGCGGCTTCGCGTTCCCGTTCGACGTCGACGCAATCGAAGAGCTGCTCGTCGACTACTGGCGCACGGACGGCGTCGCGTTGCTCGACCGCTGCGCGAAGGACGTACACGTGCACGTCGTGCGCGGCGCGCGCAGCGATCGCTTCGCGCCGGACGAGCTCGCGCGACTGGACGCGCTGGCCGCGGCGGGCCGCATCCGCGTGCACGTCCTCGCCGACGCCGGGCACTTCCTGCAGGCGGACAACCCGGCCGGTCTGCTGGCGATCATCGCGCCGGAGCTCGCGGCCGCGCCAAACCGCTGACGCGCGTTCAACGCGCGTCCGAGATCTCGAGGAAATCGACCACCGGTGAGCAGAACAGCCGCACGCGCGGCGCCTGCGCCCGCTCCATCCCGACGCCGCGGCCGACGAAGATGCGACGGCCGTCGATCTCGTGCAGCCCTCCGGCCGCGACGTCGCGCGGCAGTCCGGTGAGCGTGATCGGCGGGCCGAAGCCCGGGATCACGATCTGTCCGCCGTGCGTGTGTCCCGCGACGAACAGGTCGACGCGCGAGTTCGGCGAGAGCAGCATCACCGGATCGGGGTGATGCACGAACAGGATTCGCACGTCGCCGTCGCCGGGCGCCGTCTCGACGCGGCGAACGAAGCTGCGCTCGGCGTCCCGCGCTCGCTTGTCGTCGGAGAACGGCATCGTGATCTGACTGAGGATCTCGTCCGGCGGCTTCGACTTCCGCGAGTCGCCGAGCCCCGCGATCGTGACGTCGCGATCGCGCACCTTCACGTGGATCATCTCGTTCGCGAGCACGCGGATCTTCGTGCCGGACAAGAGGGCAGTGGTCGTCTCGAGCGTGTCGACGTCGCCCGCGACGAACCACACGCCGCCCGGAGCGTCGAGCCGCGCGAGTTCGTCGTGCAGCGCGGGTCCCTCGCGCGCGAGCGTCTCGCTGCTCGCTTGGAACAGGTCGCCCGGCAGCAGCACGATGTCCGGCGCGCGCTCGACGATCGCGTCGATCGCCGCGCGCTCGTGTTCTCCGGCGCGAACCGTCTGCAGATCGGCGAGCACGGCCACGGTGATCGGCTGCGAGCCGACACGCCGTGCGTCGACCGGCACGCTCGTCGTCTCGACCTGCAGTCGATACGGCTCGACGAGGTGCGCCCACGCGGCGACGGGAAGGAACGCGAGCGCGAGCCAGGCGCACCGGATCGCCCCGCGCGTCGGCGCGTTCTCGCTTCGACCGCGGAGCAGCACGCGCACCGCGCACGTCGGCACCACGTAGATCAGGTCGTGCCAGACGAGGTTGATGACGCCGAACCCGGAGAGCGGGAGAAGGGCGACGCCGCCGCGACGCCGGCCGACCTCGATGCCGATCGCGAAGCCCAACGCGAGTCCCGCGAGCAGCACGCGCCGAACGTCGACGTGCCTCTCCGGGCGAAACAAGATCCAGTGAGCGAGCGCCACC
>CAZOLL010000291.1:0-5848 GCA_964580365.1 uncultured Phycisphaeraceae bacterium | reverse complement strand
ACCGGGGGACCCGTGAACCGGGACCAGAGAACCGTGACCCGGAGTGCGACCGCCAGCTCGAGCGCGCGCTTGACCGCCGCGCGCCGCGGCGCGAGATTGCCCGGCCGATGCCGACCATCCAGAAGCTCGCCGATCGCGAAGCGCTCCTCGCGCGCTTGCGCAAACTCCAGCCGACGTCCGAGCGCAAGTGGGGCAAGCTCGACGCGCCGCGGATGGTCAGTCACCTCGCCGACGCGCTGCGCGTCAGCGTCGGCGAAGCGACGGCGAAGCGCACCGACACGTTCCTCAGCCGCACGCTCGTGAAGTGGATCGTCGTGAACTCGCCGCTGAGTCCGCCGCCGGGGAAGATCGAGACCGCTCCCGAGTTCCTCGCGAGCGCGCCGGGCGAGTGGTCCACCGACGTCACGACCGTCGAGCGGCTGATCGTGCAGCTGGCGAAGACGCCGACCAACGCCGTGCACCCGTACTTCGGCCCGCTGTCCCACGAAGGGTGGGGACGGTTGACGTGGAAGCACGTCGATCACCATCTGCGGCAGTTCGGGTGTTGAGGGAGCTGCATCGCCATGAACCCATCGACGTCCCGCTCGATCGTGCGCTGGATCCACCTCGTCCTCGCGATCCCGATCGCGGGCTACGTGTACAGCCCGTTCGAAGAGATCCCGAACTACGCCGCGCCGACGCGCTTCGTGTTCCTCCCGCTGCTCGTGCTGACGGGACTGTGGATGTGGAAGGGCCACCTCCTTCGGCGATCGACGTCGAAGGGGACCGCGGGCTGATTCTCGCGGCGCCCGACCTGCGGGCGCACCGATCCCCACGCGACGCGGTCGGGATGTTAGGGTGCGCCACCGATTCATCGGGGGCCGCGGCGACGCGCCTCGTGAATGCTCTCGTCGCGATGAACGCGATCCATTCGAAGTCCTCGACTCGAAACCTGCCGGAGTCCGCATGAACGCCCTCGTGCTGGTCGGTTGTCTCGCCTTCGTCCCGATGGCGTCCGCGCAGGACGCGCCGCCCGCAGCGCCGCCGCAGGGCGATGCGCCGGCCGCCGCGCCCGCCGCCACCGAGGAGCCGCGCGGGTTGCGCGTGTACGAGGCCGACGCGATGCCCGGCTACACGCTGATCGCGCCGCTCACCTCGTACCGCACGCTGCTCCTCGACATGGAGGGCGAGGTCGTCCACGAGTGGAAGAGCGCCTTCGCGCCCGGCGGCGCCGTGTACCTGTTGCCGAACGGCAATGTCCTGCGCGTCCGGCGCGACCTCGAGACCGACATCTTCGAGGGCGGCGGCATCAGCGGCGGGATCGATGAGATCGCGCCCGACGGCACGCTCGTCTGGGGATACAGCATCAAGAGCGACAAGATCTACTCGCACCACGACATCCTCCAGCTCCCGAACGGTCACGTGCTGGCGATCGTGTGGGAGCGGAAAAGCGGCACGAAGGCCGTCGAGGCCGGGCGCGACAAGAAGCGCATCGGCGGCGAGCTGTGGGCCGACGCGATCTACGAGATCGAGAAGCAGCCCCCGACCGGCGGTCGCATCGTGTGGGAGTGGCACAGCTGGGATCACCTGATCCAGGACCATGACAAGGATCGCGCGAACTTCGGCGACGTCGCGGCGCATCCCGAGCTGATCGACATCAACGGCGAGCCCGCGGACGACATGTCGCCCGCCGCCGCTGCCGCGGCCGCCGACGCGATGAAGCAGGCCGGCTACCTCGGCGGCGACGCGAAGGACGCGAAGGGCCGCCCGCGCGACCTGCGCGGCGCCGATTGGATGCACTGCAACGCCGTCGACTACAACCCGGCGCTCGATCAAATCGTGATCTCGTCCCCGCACTTCAGCGAGATCTGGGTGATCGACCACTCGACCACGACGGAGGAGGCGAAGGGCCACACCGGCGGGAAGTCGGGCAAGGGCGGCGACCTCCTCTATCGGTGGGGCAATCCGAAGAACTACCGCGCCGGCACCGCGAACGATCAGCGCTTGTTCGGCCAGCACAACATCCAGTGGATCGAGCCGGGCCTTCCCGGCGCCGGCAACTTCCTCGTCTTCAACAACGGCGAGGGGCGCCCGCGTGCGCAGTACTCGAGCGCGGACGAGTTCACCGCGCCGATGGACGCCGCGGGGCATTACACGCTCGAGCCGGAAGAGCCGTACGGTCCGGACGAGCTCGTGTGGCGCTACGGCGGCAAAGAAGGCGCGTGGTTCTTCTCGAGCTTCATCTCCGGCGTTCAGCGCCTGAAGAACGGCAACACGCTGATCTGCCAGGGCGCCGACGGCCGCGTGTTCGAAGTCACCGCAGAAGGCCAGGTCGTGTGGGAATTCGCGAACATCTTCGGCGGCGAAGTGGAGATGTCGCTCGGCAAACACCAGGGGCCCGCGCAGGGCCCGGGCGGCAAGGGCTTCAATCCGTTCGCGCTCTTCCGCGCGACGCGCATCCCGATGGACCACCCCGCGCTGCAGGCGCTCGGGTTGGTGGTGCCGTCGAAGTAAGCGCCGCGCGACGCACGCGATCCCCGGAGGCAAGAGTTGTCGCTTCGTCACGCGCTGATCGCGGCCGTGTGTGCGATGCCGGCCCTCGGCTTCGACGAGGGCGAAGCCGGCGCGCCAGATCCGAAGAGCGCGACGGTCGCCGTCCCGCCGTTCGAGGACCGATCGAACGTTCGCGAGGACGGCGAGGACGCGGCGCGCCGCGCGGGGGCCGCGCGCGATGCTCTCGAACGGGTCCTTCGGGCGAGCGGCATCGCCGTGGTCGCGCGCGACCGCGTCGACCAGTGCATGATCGACGCGGGACTCGGCGCGGTCCCCGGACCGCTCGCGGCCGAGGACGCGGCCGATCTCGGTGTGAGCGCTGGCGTGGGGCACCTCGTCATCGGCACGCTGCTCCGCATCGACGACGAGCGAAAGCACGGTCCATCGAACAACGACGACACCGACGACAGCGTCGTGACGGCGGAGGTCCGCATTCGGATCTTCGAGGTCGAGTCCCGCGCGGTGATCGCGAGCCGAATCTGTCTCGGTGCCGTCGCGATGAAGGTGTCGCGCGAGAACCCGAGCGAATCGGCGACGGTGATCGACCGCGCGATCGAGAACGCGATCCTCCAGCTCGGAAAGGACGCCGGTTTCCTCGGGCTCCTCGCGGCGCCGGGTCCGAAGGCCGCGCTCGAAATGCCGGGCCGTTCGTTCTCCGGAACGCTGGCTCCGCTCTCGGACGACGAGCGCGCCATCGCTCGCGAGCTCCGCGCGCACGTCGATGCGCTCGCGGTGAAGATCGGCATTCGGCGCGCGGTCGACGGCGACTCACTGCATCGCGCGGAGGCGTACGCGCGCGCGCAGCTCATGAAGGCAGCGCGCGACGTTCCAGTGACGCGCGAGCCGATCGACGCTCCAGGCGACCCGGCGAACCTCGTCCTCGAGCTGCCCGGCGAGGTCGCGACGCCGCTCGTGATCATCGGCGCTCACTATGACACCGCGCCCGGCGGGACTCCGGGCGCGAACGACAACGCGACCGGCGCCGCGGCCGCGCTCGTGCTCGCGTCGCGGTTCGCGCGCGCCGCGCACCGGCTGCCGATCCGCGTCGTCTTGTTCGCGAACGAGGAGCCGCCGTACTTCCAGACCGACGAGATGGGCTCGCTGGTGCATGCGAAGGGTTGTCGCGAGCGCGGCGAAGAGATCCGCGCGATGTTCGCGCTCGAGACGATGGGGTACTACTCCGACGAACCGGGCTCGCAGCGCTACCCGTCGCCGATCGACCGGCTCTACCCCGACCGCGGCAACTTCATCGCGTTCGTCGGCGACCTCCGCTCCCGCGCGCTCGTGCGCGAGGCGATCGGCCTCTTCCGTTCGAACGCGCGGTTCCCGTCCGAGGGCGCATCGCTCCCCGACGCGCTGTCGGGCATCGGCTGGTCGGACCACTGGTCGTTCTGGCAGTGCGGGTATTCGGGAGTGATGGTCACCGACACCGCGACGTTTCGCGACCCGAACTATCACGAGACGTCGGACGTCATCGACCACATCGACTTCGATCGCCTGGCGCGCGTCGTCGAGGGACTGCGGAAGTCGATCGAAGTGCTCGCCGACACCTGATCGGTGACTCCCGGAAACCCGCGGCACCCGCGCCCCCCGCGGCGAATCGCCCGGTCGCGTGCGCCCACCGGCGCGAGTGGGCGGTGGCGCGGGTGGCGCGGGGTTCACCCAAACCCCGCGCGCCCCCGCGAGCAGCCGAAACACCCCCCTGCGCGAGACGCACCGGGCGCCGCCCCTCCCGTCCCTCCAGTACAGGATTGGCGAATCGCGCAGGTAAACCGCATCCATCGAGCGGAGGGGCGGGAGGGGCGGCGAATGTCGAACTCGCGCGCGCCTCCCTGCCTCGCCGAGCGCCGTGGGGCGCGCTCGGTCGTCAGCCGCGCAGCTCCTCGGCAGTCCCCGATGACGTCATGTGCACATCATGCAAGGGACGCGGGAGTGGGGCGAGTCGCGGGCCGGCTCAGCGCGTCCGCTGCGCGAGAACCCGCGCCGCGCGCGGCGGCACGTCGATCGGGACGAAGAACGCTGCCGGGTAGAGGTAGTCGTCCCCGGATTCATCGACGACGCGGATGAGCCCGTGCGCAGCTCCCGTCTCATCCGCTCGCACGCGGTAGACCTTTCGAACCTCGAGCGAGGCCGCGTGGCCGCGGTTCTTGATGCAGAGGGCGAAGCGAGCGTGAGACTTCATTTCATTCGTCGCGATCGTCAAAGAGCCGCTTGATCTTCGCCTCGCGGCGTCCGACACCGTGAGCTTCATACCAGTGTATCTCCGCATCGAGAAGCGACCCGTCAGCGAGCTCGACCGTCGCGATCGCCTTCAGTTTCCGCCAGCGCCGCCCCCCGTGAATCCGTCGCAAACGTCGAAGTTCGCGAATGCCGCGACCGAGAGCGATGACCTCCACGGATCGAAGCGGCCCGACGATCCGGAATTCCATCCGCGCGCCCCTGCGAAGCGGTTCGACGGCCTCGCGGACACCACGACGAATCCTTGCTGCGCACGGTCGGGATCGGTTTCACAAGATCTCGCCAGAACGTTGCGAACTGCGCAGCGGCAAGGGTCTGCGACGGCGGGCACCGCCGTCTGGTGAAGGGCCGGAGGATCCGCGACGGGCGCGCGAGCGGTTTCGGCGCCACGAGATCCGCTCGCGGGCATCCAGCACTTCGAAAGATCGAGTCGGCCCCGACCGCGCCCGCGGCTCCGGCGAGCCAATGTATGACGCGACCGACTGCTGGTTCGGACTGCACGCGTTCAGCGCTCGCTCCGAGCGGAGCGCGGCGCCGTCCTGCATTCGGAGTTCGCATGCACGCGATCTGCTTTCTCGTTTGTCTCGCTCTCGCGGCGACGGAAGAACCGCGCGGACTGCGCGTGAACGAGCCGGGCGCGCTTCCCGGCTACACGCTGATCGCGCCGCTGTTCTCGTTGCGCACGGTGCTCGTCGACATCGCGGGCAACGTCGTCCACGAGTGGAAGAGCGCGCATCCGCCGTCGGGCGCCGCGCAGCTCTTGCCGAACGGCAACCTGCTGCGCGCGATCCGCGACATCGATTCCGCCGTCTTCGAAGGCGGCGGCATCGGCGGCGGCATCGAGGAGATCGCGCCGGACGGAGCGCTCGCGTGGCGATACAGCGTCAAGAGCGAGACGTTCCACGCGCACCACGGCGTCGCGCCGCTGAGCAACGGCCACGTCCTCGCGATCGTGTGGGAGCGCCACAGCAAGGCCGACGCGCTCGCCGCCGGCCGCGACGCAAAGCGCGTGACGGGCGAGCTCTGGTCGGACGCGATCTACGAGATCGAGAAACAGGGCCAGTCCGGCGGCCGCGTC
>CAZOLL010000290.1:0-5861 GCA_964580365.1 uncultured Phycisphaeraceae bacterium | reverse complement strand
GGTCCTGTTCTGCTCGCCGACGATGGAGCTCGGCATCGACATCGCGACGCTGAACGCCGTCAACATGCGCAACGTGCCGCCGACTCCCGCGAACTACGCGCAGCGGAGCGGGCGCGCGGGACGCAGCGGCCAACCCGCTCTCGTCTTCACCTACTGCGCGACCGGTTCATCGCACGACCAGTACTTCTTCCGGCGCGCCGAACGCATGGTTCGCGGCGCGGTGATGCCGCCGAATCTCGACCTCGGCAACGAAGAGCTGATCCGCGCGCACGTGCACGCGATCCTTCTGACGCAGAGCGGCCTCTACCTCGGGAGGAACCTCACCGAGGTGCTCGACGTGTCCGGCGAACGGCCGACGCTCGACGTGCAGCAGCGCGTCCGCGATGCGCTGACCGAGCCTTCGACGCTCGCCGTCGCGCTGTCACGCGCGACCAACGTCTTGGCGGCGGTCGGCGAAGAACTCACGACGAGCGACTGGTTCGCCGACGAGTGGACCGAGCGCGTCCTCGCCAGCGCGCCGGCGAGCTTCGACGCCGCCTGTGCGCGGTGGCGCGAGCTCTATCGCAGCGCGAGCGATCAAGCGAAGGCGCAGAACGCGATCATCCTCGACGCGGCGCGGCCGGAGGAGGACCGCAAGCGCGCGCGGAGGATGCGCCACGAAGCGGAGTCGCAACTCGAACTCCTGCGCCAGGCCGACGGGTCGTACTCCGACTTCTACAGCTACCGCTACTTCGCGAGCGAGGGCTTCCTGCCCGGTTACAGCTTCCCGCGCCTGCCGCTCTCCGCCTTCCTCCCGTCGCGCCAGCGACAGAAGTCGCGCGACGAGTTCCTGTCGCGCGCACGCTTCATCGCAATCTCCGAGTTCGGGCCGCGAAGCCTCATCTATCACGAAGGGTCGCGTTACCAAGTGCATCGCGTCATCCTCCCCGCCAGCACCGACGGGCTGACACGCGCCGCGAAGTTGTGCCGGACGTGCGGCTACCTGCACCCGTCCGGGCCCACGACGACGACGGACGACCGCTGCGAGAGCTGTGATTCGCCGCTGCCGGTCGCGATGCGGCAGTTGTTCCGCCTCGCGAACGTCGCGACGCGCCGAAAGGACCGGATCAGTTCGGACGAAGAAGAGCGATTGCGACTGGGGTACGAGCTGCGCACTGTCGTTCGCTTCGCCGAGCTCGACGGCCGGACGTCCGTTCGCACCGCCGAAGTTCGGCAGGGCGACGCGCCGCTCGCGACGCTCTTCTACGGACACACGGCGACGCTCTGGCGCATCAACTTCGGTTGGAAGCGCCGCTCCGACAAGGCGGTGCTCGGCTACCGACTCGATCTCGATCGCGGCACCTGGGAGAAGAACGAGAACGACGACCCCGAGGAGAGCGACGACGAGCGTCTCGGCGCGCGAACGGAGCGCGTGATCCCATTCGTGGAGGATCGTCGCAACTGCCTGCTCATCGAACCGGACGCCAATCTCGACGATCGCCAGATGGCCTCGCTGCAGGCGGCGCTGAAGCGGGCGCTTCAAGCGCATTATCAGCTCGAGGATCAGGAGCTCGCCGCCGAGCCGCTCCCGGGCGACGGCGGCCCGCGACGGCGCATCCTTCTATATGAGGCGTCGGAGGGCGGCGCGGGTGCGCTGCGCCGATTGCTGCACGACACGTCAGCGTTGCGCGACGTCGCTCGCGAGGCGCTCGAGCTCTGCCACTTCGACCCCGACACCGGCGAAGACCGGAAACGCGCGGAGCACGCGACCGAGGACTGCGGAACCGCCTGCTACGACTGCTTGATGAGCTACACGAACCAGGTCGACCACCCGCTTCTCGACCGCCATCGCGTGCGGCCGCTGCTCGAAGCTCTTCGCGATGCGCAGGTGCATGCGTCGCCCGTCGAAGCGCCACGCGAGGATCACTTCGATTCCTTGAGTCGCGCGTGCGACAGCGAGCTCGAGCGTCGCTTCCTCCGCTACCTGCGCGATCGCGGACTCCGCTTGCCGACGCATGCACAACGGCTCATCGAGAGTTGCGGCACGCGGCCCGACTTCTTCTACTCCGACGGCTCCGTCGCGGTGTACGTCGACGGCCCGCATCACGACTACCCGGAGCGGCAGCAGCGCGATCGGAAACAGCAGGACGCGCTCGAGGACCTCGGCATCCTGGTGCTGCGGTTCGCTCATGACGACGATTGGCCGGCGCTGATCGCGCAGCATCGTTCGGTGTTCGGCGGCGCATCCGAGCCCGGCGAGCCTCCGACATTCGATCCCGATTTGTTTCCGACTGCATGGCAGTCGATCCTCGGTGAGCTCTCGGCGCGACACGGCGTCGACGTCGAGCCGGGAGAAGACGTGCTCGATCACGGCCGCGTGATCGGCCAGACGGTCGCCATGCTCCGCGCGCGCGACAGAATCGTGCGCATCATCGACACCGCGAGTCCGACCGCCGAGGAAGTGGAGAGGGTTCTTCGACTGTCAGGTACACACACGGGACGACTCGCGGCTGATGAGCGAGCAATTCCCTCGCTGCTGCGCATGCTGGCGATCACGTGACGGTCACCGTCGCGGTCAGCCCGAGTTTCGACCGATCCGTCGAGGCTTTGAGCCTCACGGACCGAGGTCGCGTGTTCGACTTCCTCAAGCGGTTTCTTCGCGATCCAGGCCTGGACGTGCTCCATCTCGAGCACGTCAAGAGCGCCAGCGACGGGATCATGTCCGCGCGTGTGGCTGGCGGCATGCGGTGCATTCTCCATCAGGCTCCCCCGAACTACCTGCTGCTTTTCGTCGGCGAACATGAAGATGCCTACCGCTGGGCGCGCCTCCATCGGATCGGGAGTCATGAACGCACTGGAGAGCTTCAGCTCGTCGCTCTTCCCGAAGTGGCGTCAACTCCGATCGCGACTTCCGTCGCGGCTCCCACGGCTCCTCCTCTCTTCGAACGCCACGCGGACGACTACCTCCTCAGCCTCGGCGTCCCGCGCGATTGGCTGCCGTTCCTCCGACAGATTCGAAACGACGACGCACTGCTCGAGATCGGCGATCGCCTGCCGACCGAGGTCGTCGAGCGCCTCCTCGATCTCGCGGCCGGCCGCGTGGTCCCTCCGCCGGCGCCGGCGCCGGCCGGCCGCGCGAGCTCGTCGAACCTCGGTGAGCGCGTGCACGTCGTGCGCGACGCCGACGATCTGCAGCGATTGCTCGCCGCCCCGTTCGCGGACTGGGTGCGCTACCTCCATCCGAGTCAGAAGAAGATCGTCGAGACGCGCGCGACCGGTCCGATGAAGGTCAGCGGCTCGGCCGGAACGGGCAAGACGGTGGTCGCGATGCACCGCGCTGCGCATCTCGCCCGCGAAGGGCGGCGCGTCCTCCTCACGAGCTTCGTGAAAGCGCTGGTGCGCAACATCGAGTCGAACCTGCGGCTGCTGTGCAACGAGGCGACGCTCGCGCGCATCACGGTGCAGACCATCCACAAGACGGCGCTCGACCTGTGCGCCGCTGCAGGACAGCGCGTCCAGCCGCCGACGGACGAACAACTTCGCGAGCGCGTGAAGAAGGCGGCGGTCGCATCACGATTCGGCGCCGCGTTCCTCATCGGCGAGTTCGAGAACGTCGTGCTGCGATCCGCTCTCCGCACGTGGGACGAATACCGCGATGCACCGCGCGCCGGTCGCGGCCGCGCGTTGTCCGTGCGCGACCGAAAGGACGTGTGGTCCGTCCTCGGAATCGTCGTCGACGACCTGCTCTCCGCGGGAGCGCTGCCGTGGAGCTTCGTGTGTCGGAGAGCGCGCGAGGCGATCGAGTCGGGGGCCGTGAAGAGCCCGTACGACGCGGTGATCGTCGACGAGCTCCAGGACCTCGGACCCGCGGAGCTGCGCCTGGTCGCCGCGCTCGCGGGAGAAGGCCGACAAATCCTCGTCGCCGGCGACGCCGGCCAACGGATCTACGCCCCGCGCGGACTCAGCCTGCGCGCGCTCGGCATCGACGTGCGCGGCCGCTCGTTCGTGTTGAAGATCAACTACCGGACGACGGAGCAGATCCGCCGCGCTGCGGATCGCATCCTGCCCGGGGAAGTCGACGACCTCGACGAAGGCCGCGAGTCGCGCGTCGGGACGCGCAGTCTCCTGCACGGCCCGGATCCCGAGTTCCACGGCTTCGAGACCGACGCGAAGCAAATCGCCTTCGTCGTCGACCGCATCGCCAAGCTGCACGGGGCGGGCGTCGACATGGCGGCGATCGGAGTCTTCGCGCCGACCAACCGCCAGCTCGACGATTGGAAGCGTGCGTTTTCCAGCGCCGGGGTCTCCGTGACGATTCTCGGCGACGAGGACGCGGCCGCAAGGGACGGCGTGCGGCTGGGAACCCTGCACCGCGCGAAGGGGCTCGAGTTCCGCGTCGTGTTCGTGACCGGCTGCTCGGCCGACCTCGTTCCCGCGCCGTTCGTGAACCAGATCGAGGATGCCGCTGATCGGGAGGACGCCCGTGAACGCCAGCGGCAACTCGTCTACGTCGCGATGACGCGCGCACGCGACGAGCTGATCGTCACCTGGGTGGGCGAGCCAAGTCCGTTCGTCGCGACTCTCGCGCAATGACGACTCAAGGCTCGCGCGGCCATCGCCGCGGATCGCGGCTCGTGTGCACGAACGCGAGCAGGACGACCTCGTCGCCTTCGACCGCGTAGAACAGCGCGAACGGGAACCCGTTCACGAGCGCGCGCCGGATCTCGGAAAGCACGAGCGGATGCCGGTGCGGGAGTTCGCGAATCGACAAAACGCAAGCGCGCACGGCGTGAACGAACCGCTCCGCCGCTCGCTCGCTTCGATCCCGATACCAAGTCAACGCCTCGTGGATCGCCGCGGCGGTCGACGGGCGCGTGACGACGCGAGCTCGTGCTCCAGGCTCGCGCACACGTCCTCCCACCCAAGTGCGGAACTCGGGTTCTTGCGATGCTCCGCGAGTCGTCGGCGGAGTTCTTTCGCGAGCGCCGGCGAGACGGGCGGCACGCCCGCGTCGTTCTCGAAGCTCTCCCAGATCGCGTTCATCAAGCGCAGGCGCTCACCGACCGGCATGCGCGCGATCTGCTCCTGTGTCAGCTTCTTCACCTTGCTCCGCTTCGCGGTCTCGCCCACGACGCCCTCCACGCTTCGAGTCGGGAGCGCATCGTAGTCGATCACCGCCGATCTCTCGGACGTCGCGCGAGCCGCACGGTCACATGCGCGATGCCGGCGTCCTGGTGAAAACCAACGCAAGCGGGCCACGACTCGCGAGCTGCGCCCCTTCACGGATTCTCGTCGCGCCGCTACTCTTCCGAGCGCCTGGTCCGGGATCGCACAGTGGGGGCAAAGCGCATGGGGTTCGCCGTCGGCTCCCTCGTCAAGGCACGAGGGCGCGAGTGGGTCGTGTTGCCGGATTCGACCGACGACTTGCTCGTCCTCCGCCCGCTCGGCGGCGCGGACGACGAAGTGGCGGGCATCGCCACTGCGCTCGAGAACGTCGAATCCGCGTCGTTCTCGCCGCCGTCCGCGGACGACCTCGGTGACTTCCGCTCCTGCCGGCTGCTCCGCGACGCCGTTCGCCTCGGCTTTCGCGCCAGCGCGGGGCCGTTCCGCTCGTTCGGCCGCCTCGCGTTCGAGCCGCGGCCCTATCAGCTCGTCCCGCTCCTGCTCGCGTTGAAGCAGGACCCGGTGCGCATCCTGATCGCCGACGACGTCGGTATCGGAAAGACGATCGAAGCTCTGCTCATCGCGAAGGAGCTGCTCGAGCGCGGCGACGCGCGGCGGCTCGCCGTGATCTGTCCGCCGCCTCTCGCCGAGCAGTGGCAAGGCAAGGAGATGGGGCCGAAGTTCCACCTCGACGCCGAGCTGCTCCTGCCGTCGACGGC
>CAZOLL010000289.1:0-5889 GCA_964580365.1 uncultured Phycisphaeraceae bacterium | reverse complement strand
ACGGCAAACCGGTCATCCGCGTGAAGGACCCCGAGGGCGCGATCGACTCGCTCGTCGAGTGGTTTCGCCCCGAGCTGCCCGCGCCCGACGGACGCATCGACGTGCACGCGTCGATCGCCCGCGACGCGCGCCTCGGCCAGGGCGTCACGGTGATGGCGAACGCGACGGTCAGCGCGCTCGCTTCCGTCGGCGACCGCACGGTGATCTACCCCGGCGCGTTCGTCGGCGCCGCGGCCGTCGTCGGCGCCGACTGCGTCCTGCATCCAAACGTCGTCGTGCGCGAGCGCGTGAAGCTCGGCAACCGCGTGATCGTCCACGCCGGCGCGGTGATCGGCGCCGACGGCTTCGGTTACCGCCCGGGCAAGGACGGCGCGCGAAAGCTCGAGCACATCGGCACGGTCGAGATCGACGACGACGTCGAGATCGGCGCCTGCGTCACGATCGATCGCGCGCGCTTCGGCCGCACGTGGATCGGCAAGGGCGTGAAGATCGACAACCTCAGCCAGATCGCGCACAACTGCAGGATCGGCCCGCACACCCTGATCGCCGCGCAGGCCGGCTTCTCCGGCTCGACGACGGTGGGGGCGGGCTGCATGTTCGGCGGCCAGGTCGCGACCTCCGGCCACCTCACGATCGGCAACCGCGTGACGGCGGCCGCGCGGTCCGGGATCACGAAAGATGCTCCCGACGGTGCGATTCTGTACGGTTGCATCGCGGCCGGCGAGGTCCACGAGCGCCGCCGCGAGGAGGCGGCGCTGCGCAAGTTGCCCGACCTCCTCGGGCGCGTGCGTGCGCTCGAGGCGCGCATCGTGGAACTCGAATCGGAACTCGCGCGACGCGGACCCGCGAGCTGACAGGCGGCCCCACGGCACCGGCCCCACGGCAACGGCCCCACGGCAACGGCCCCACGGCAACGGAGAGAACGGACGGATGCGGAATCAGCGATCGCTGCGCTCACCGGTGGAGTTCGCCGGAGTCGGGCTGCACACCGGACGCGAGACGCACGTCCGCATCCTGCCCTCCGGCCCGAACCAGGGCGTGGTCTTCGTCCGCTCCGACCTGCCGGACGCGCCGCACATCCCGGCGACGCTCGACTACCTCGGGCTCGGCGCGCGCCGCACCACGCTGAAGAACGGGGAAGCCGAAGTGAACACGGTCGAGCACCTGTTCGCCGCGTTCCTCGGCCTCGGCATCGACAACGCCGAGGTGCACCTCGACGGCCCCGAGCTGCCGGGCCTCGACGGCTCCGCGCTGCCCTTCGTCGAGATGATCAAGAAGGTGGGCTCGGTCGAGCAGCGTGCGGAGCGCCCGACGTTCGTCGTCGACCGCCCGCTGCACGTCGCGGAAGAGAACTCGACGATCGCCGCGCTGCCCGATGCGTCGGGGAAGCTGCGCCTGCAGTACACGCTCGACCTCGCCGACCCCGGTTTCGGCGCGCAGTTCGTCGACGTGGCGATCGACGAAGAGACGTTCTCGCGCGACATCGCGCCGGCGCGCACGTTCGTGCTGAAGGCCGAGGTCGACGCTCTGCGCGAGAAGGGCCTCGGCCAGGGCGCCAACACCTCGAACACGCTGGTCATCGACAACGGCGCCGTTCTGGACAACCAACTGCGCTTCAAGGACGAGTTCGCGCGCCACAAGATCCTCGACCTCGCCGGCGACCTGTTCCTCGCCGGCGTCGACATCCAGGGCAAGATCGTCGCCACGCGCTCCGGCCACGGCGCGAACCGCGCGCTCGTCTCCGCGATCGTCCACGAGATCCAGGCCCGCGAAGTGCAGGGGCAGATGGCTCGCGAGTCCGGCATGGACATCCGCGAGATCCTGAACCTCCTGCCGCACCGCTACCCGTTCCTCCTGATCGACCGCGTCATCGAGCTCGAGGGCTACCGCCGCGCGGTCGGCGTGAAGAACGTCACGATCAACGAGCCGTTCTTCCAGGGCCACTGGCCCGGCCAGCCGATCATGCCGGGCGTGCTCATCCTCGAGGCGATGGCGCAGCTCGCGGGCGTCCTGCTGCTCCGCCGGCTCGAGAACACGGGCAAGCTCGCCGTGCTCTGGTCGATCGACCGCGTGAAGCTGCGCCGCAGCGTGATCCCCGGCGATCAGCTCCGCATCGAGATCGAAGCGACGAAGGTGCGCGACACGATCGGACAGGTGCAGGCGCGCGCGAAGGTCGGCGACAAGATGGCCGCGGAGGCCGTTCTCACCTTCACGCTGATCGACGCTTCCTGATGGCGCTGAAAGTCGCGGTCATCGGCACCGGCAGCCTCGGGCGGCATCACGCGCGCAACCTCGGCGCGCTCGCCGAACTCGGCGGCCTGGAGCTCGCCGGCGTCGTCGACCCGTCGGAGGAGCGCGGCAAGGCCGCGGCCGAACTGGGAAAGACGAGGTGGATCGCGCGCCCGGAGGATCTGCCGAAGGTCGACGCGGTCTCGATCGCCGCGCCGACGCCGTTTCACTTCGAACTCGCGAAGAGCTTCCTCGAGCAGGGCGTGCACGTGATGGTCGAGAAGCCGATGTGCGCCACGCTCGCGCAGGCCGAGGACCTCGTGAAGATCGCGGCGCGTTCGGGCCGCGTGCTGCAGGTCGGGCACATCGAGCGCTTCAACCCGGTGCTCGACCTCATGCCGGTCGGCGAGCTGGGTGTGTGCGCGATCACCGCCGAGCGCCTCACCGTCCACACCGGACGTTCGACCGACACGAGCGTCGTGTTCGACCTCATGATCCACGACATCGATCTGGTGCGCGCGTTCGCGAAGAGCGAGATCGCCGCGGTCGACGCGGAAACCGGCGTCGTGTCCGGCCCGCTCGAGGACTGGGCGAGCGCGCGGCTCGAGTTCGAGAACGGCATTGTCGCGACGATCGTCGCGAGCCGCGTCGCTTCCGACCGCGCGCGCCGCACGCGGCTCTACTGCGCCGATCGCGTCGTCGACGTCGACTTCGACAAGCGCAAGCTCGCGATCACGGCGCGCGCTCCTGGCGCCGCATTGCCGGCGGTGACGACCGCGGACGGCACGCAGGAAGAGCCCCTCAAGCGCGAGCTGTTCGACTTCGTGCGGTGCATCCGCGAAGGCGCCGCCCCGCGCGTCGGCGCGAAGGACGGGCTCGCCGCGATCGCCATCGCCGACAAGGTTCTCGCCTCCGCGCGGCGTTGATCTACCGCGGCCAGAGGCCGCGGTAGCGCGAAGCGCTGCATCCGATGGTCACGTCCGAGGCTTCGCGACTTGACGTCGAGCCTCGGTTGAACTGCATCGTCCGAACCTCCGGTTGCGGGCGCAGCCAGTGCACCGAGCCGGTGAAGGAGTCTCCGCCAGCACCGAGGACGAGCGGCACCGCCGCGAGAAGCAGCTTCTTCCAGAGCGGCGCGCTCACGCGCGCGTCACCGCGATCTTGACCTCTGCGCCGGCGATCTCGGCGGTGGCGACGTGCGTGCCGGCGGGCGGGCCGTCGAAGCGGAGTTCGTTCGCGAGCGTCTGCTCCGTGATGAAGTGGACGTTCTCGCGGATCGCGGCGGCGATCGTCTCATTGCAGGCAATCGTCACGTTGATGCGATCGGAGACATTGAATTCTGCTTCCTTGCGCGCCTGCTGGATCTCGCGCACGACATCGCGTCGGATGCCCTCGCGCTCGAGTTCCGGCGTGACTTCCGTATCGAGCGCAACGATCGCATGCCCTTCGGCAATCGGCATCGCAACCAAGCCTTCACGAGGCTGGAGTCTTGCGACCCACTCACCACTCTCGAGAACGACTCCCCCAACGTCGACCCTGCCCTTGTCGAGTTGCGTCCAGTTGCCCGTTTTCGCGGCAGCGATCACGCGTTGGACGTCCTTTCCGAGGCGAGGTCCCGCGACGCGAGCGTTGATCTGCAGCGACCAGGTTCCGAGCGCATCTTGTTCGTCTTCGAATTTGACGTCTTTCACGTTCACTTCATCGCGAATGATCTGATCAACGTTTGCGACCGCCCGCACGAACCCCGATGCGATTCCGGCCATACGCAGTCGCTTCAGCGGCAACCGAACTCGAAGGTTGTTCGCCTTTCTCATCGCAAGCGCTGCAGAGCAAACCTCGCGCACCGCGTCCATGTTCGGAACGACGCCCACATTGACTTCGGGAAAGAAACTCACACTCGGCCAGTCGGCGAGGTGCACCGACTTCTCGCCCGTGAGCCCGCGGTAGATCTCCTCCGTGATGAGCGGGAGGAACGGAGCGGCGACCTTCAGCACGCTGGTGAGGACGGTGAACAGCGTGTCGTAGGCGTCCTGCTTGTCCGCGTCCTTCTCGGCGCGCCAGAAGCGTTCGCGGCTCCTGCGGATGTACCAGTTGTTCAGCGCGTCCGTGAACGCGGAGATCTCCTGGCACGCGGCGGCGAGGTCGTAGACGTCCATCGCGCGCGTGACGGCTTCGACGAGCACGCGCGTCTTGCCGAGGATGTAGCGGTCGAGCAGCTGCTTCGAGTCGGAGCGCGCCTTCGCCGTGACGCCGTCGGCGTTCGCGTAGAGGCAGAAGAACGAGTACGCGTTCCACAGCGGCAGGATCGACTGGCGGATGACGTCGGCGAAGACCTTGCCCTTCTCGTCGATCGCGAGGTTGTTGCCGCGGAGGATCGGCGACGAGACGAGGTACCAGCGCAGCGCGTCCGAGCCGTGCGTGTCGAAGACCTGGTCCGGGCTCGGGTAGTTCTGCTTGCGCTTGCTGAGCTTCTCGCCGTCGGCGTCCAGCACGACGCCGTGGCAGATGCCGTTCTTGAACGGCGGCTTGTCGAACAACGCGGTCGCGAGGACCATCAGCGTGTAGAACCAGCCGCGCGTTTGCGCGATGTACTCGACGATGAAGTCGGCCGGGAAGTGGTGCTCGAACCACTCCTTGTTCTCGAACGGGTAGTGCACCTGCGCGAACGGCATCGAGCCCGACTCGAACCAGCAGTCGAGGACGTCCTCCACGCGGCGCATCGTGCTCTTGCCCGTCGGGTCGTCCGGGTTCTTGCGCGTGAGCTGGTCGATGAACGGGCGATGCAAGTCCGTCGGCCGCACGCCGAAGTCCTTCTCGATCTCGTCGAGCGAGCCGTACACGTCGGTGCGCGGGTACTTCGGGTCGTCGCTCTTCCACACCGGGATCGGGGTGCCCCAGAAGCGATTGCGGCTGATGGTCCAGTCGCGCGCGCCTTCGAGCCACTTGCCGAACACGCCGTCCTTCACGTGCTCCGGCACCCAGTTGATCTGCCGGTTCAGCTCGACCATGCGCTGGTTGAAGGCCGAGACCTTCACGAACCAGGACGAGATCGCCTTGTAAATGAGCGGCTGATCGGTGCGCCAGCAGTGCGGGTAGTTGTGGACGATCGTCTCGTGCTTCACGAGGACGCCGCGCGTCTTCAGCTCCAGGATGATCGGCTTGTTCGCGTCGAAGACGAGCTGGCCTTCCCACGGCGGCACTTCGCTCGTGAAGCGGCCGCGGTGGTCGACCGGGACGACGAGCGCGATGCCGTTCGCTTCGCACACGCGCTGGTCGTCCTCGCCGAAGCCCGGCGCCATGTGGACGACGCCCGTGCCTTCTTCCGTCGAGACGAAGTCGCCCGCGAGGACGCGGAACGCGTTCGCGTGCTTGGCGAAGAAGGGGAAGAGCGGCGTGTACGAGCGCCCGACGAGGTCCTTGCCCTTCAGCGTGCCGGCGACCGTCGCGCCCTCGAGCTGCTTCTCGAACTTCGCGAGGACCGCGCTGCCGAGGATGAGCCGCTCGCCGCCCTTCTCGAGGATCGTGTACTCGACGTCGGGTCCGACCGCGAGCGCGAGGTTGGACGGCAGAGTCCACGGCGTCGTGGTCCACGCGAGCAGGTGCGTCGGCGCCGGCTCGCCCGGCTTGCTTGCGAGCGTGAACTTGACGGTGACCGCCGGG
>CAZOLL010000288.1:0-5891 GCA_964580365.1 uncultured Phycisphaeraceae bacterium | reverse complement strand
CTCGGCCGCAACCACCGCGCTGCGTCCGCGCGCGAGGTAGCCGCGCAGCGACCGCACGAGCCCGGCGTCGACGCGATCCGGCGCGAGCAGGAACAGGAGGTCGACGTCGTCGGGGATCGCGTCGCCGCGCGCGAGGTCGACCGACCGCACCGCTCCCTTCGTCCCGAGCCACGCGCGGAACTTCTCGAACCCCGCGGCCGGCGCCGCGAGCCCGAACACCGGCGCGCGCGGCTTCTCGAGCTGGTCGAGCTCCGCGGCGATCAGCTCCTGCAGCCGCGGCAGATGCGCGGGCTCGATGCCCGGCAACACCGCCGGCTTGTGCGGCCCGTACGCGATCGTGAGCGTGTTCCACACCTCGACCTGGCTGAACGAATCGCGCGCGACGCTGCGCACGCGCATCGGCGAGACCTTGCGGCGCGCCGCGTAGTCCTTCAGGTCCGGGTTCGAGCCGGGGTCGACGACTTCGAACTGCAGCTTGCCGGCCGATGCGTCGCGCATCGACTCGAGCAGGTCGGTCACTTCGCGGCCGATGCGCTTCATGCGCGGCGGCATGCGGTCGCGCGGCGACACATACCACGTGAGGAAGGCGCGGTCCTTCAGCGTCGAAAGCCGCGCCTTCAGACGGTCGGACAGCTCGACCAGGTGCACGCGGCCGAGCTCGACGCGAGACCCGGCGAAGCGGCCGAACAGGCGCGCCACCGCGACGACCGCGAGCAGGCCGAGCGCGATCGACGTGAGGACGACGATCGAGCGGGCGCCCTTCATTCGCGGTGCCGATCGAGGACGAACGCGTTCATCCAGAGGAAGACGGCGGTGAGGCCGGAGAAGTACACGAGGCCGCTCGCCGACACGATGCCGCGCACGAACTCCTCGTACCGCGGGCGCACCGACACGCATTCGTACAGCCACGTGCCCGGCTCGAGCCGCGGGAACAGGCCGTCGAGCACCGCGACGACGCGGTCGTCACCGGACAAGACGAACAAGAACGCGACCACGGTCGTCGTGACGAACGCGGTGATCTGGTCGGACGTCAACGCCGACAGGAACATCCCGATCGACGTGAACAGCGCGCCGAGCAGCACGAGTCCGAGGTATCCGCCGGCGATCTGCCCGAAGTCCGGCGAGCCGAGCGACGCGAGCATCGCGGGCACCGGCAGCGTGCCGGCGACCAGCAGGAGGAACAGCGCCATCGCGGCGACGAACTTGCCGAACACCGCGGCGCCGGCGCGCACGGGCAGCGTGAGAAGCAGCTCGATCGTGCGCGATTTCTTCTCCTCGGCCCACAGCCGCATCGTGATCGCCGGCACGAAGAACGGCAGCAGGAGCGGCATGAGGTCGAACAGCCCCGTCATGTCGATGACGCCCGACAGGAAGAACTCGTTCATGAAGATCGAGTTCGCGAGCAGCACGAACGCGATCGCGAACACGTAGGCGATCTTCGCGTCGAAGCACGCGGCGACTTCGCGCCGCGCGACGACCAGAGCGCCGCGGATCGCGCCGGTGCGGGAGCTCATTCGCGTGCTCCCGCCGACTTCACGAGTTGGAGCAGGCTCTCCTCCACGCTCGTCTTCTTGGTCACCGCGCGGCCCTGCACCGACGCGACCGTGTCGTCGAGCAGGAGCCGCCCGTGCTGGATGACGAGCAGTCGCTCCGAAATGCCGACGACCTCGGCGAGGATGTGGCTGGAGAACAGGATCGCGCGGTCCTTCCTCAGCGACGAGATGAAGTCGCGGAAGGCGACCACCTGCAGCGGGTCGAGCCCGTGCGTCGGCTCATCGAGCAGGATCACCGGCGGATCGTGAAGGAGCGCCGCGGCGAGTCCGATGCGCTGGCGGAACCCCTTCGAGCACTCGCGGATCCACTTGCCGAGCACCGGCTCGAGGCTGCAGTTCGCGACGACCCAGTCGAGCCGCTCGCGAAAGTGCGCGCCTGCGAGCCCGCGCATCGCGCCGACGAACGCGAAGAACTTGCGGACCCGCATGCCCTCGTACAGCGGGTTGTGCTCCGGCAGGTAGCCGAGGCACTCGCGCACGCGCAGAGGGTCCTTCACGACGTCGTGCCCGTCGATCGTGATCGTGCCGGAAGTCGGCGGCAGCCACGTGCACATCATCTTGAGGAGCGTGCTCTTCCCCGCGCCGTTCGGCCCGAGGAAGCCGACGATCTGGCCGCGCTCGATCGAGAAGGCGACGTCGTCGACGGCGGTGACGGCGCCGAACCGCTTCGTGACGTGATCGACGCGAATCATCGGGGCGGGATTGTAGTCATGCGCCTCGGCCAGCCGATGGTGTTCGCCGCGCCCCTTCCTCTTGTATGGTCCGCGCATGCCGGTCACCGGACGTCACGTCGCCTTCGCCCTGCTCTCGCCGCTCGTCCTGTTCGGCGTGGCGGAGGTCGTGACGCGGGTCTGCGGCGTCGAGCCGCGCTCGGAGACGCACGGCCTGCCGAACATCGCCCTCGTGCCGGACGACGTCGGCGACGACAAGGCGCCGATGCGCCGCCACGAAACCCGCTTCTTCGAGCCGAGCCCCGACCTCGGTGGGCTCTTCGCCACCGACTCGAATTCGTTCCGCGGCGGCCCTCATCCGAAGTCGCACGCGCGCTTGTTCCGCGTGGCTCTCATCGGGGACTCCGTGACGATGGGGTTCGGCGTGCGCTACGGCGCGAGCTTCGCCGGGCGCGTCGAGTCGGCGCTGCGGCGCGCGCTCCCGTCGCTCGACGTCGACGTGGTCAATGCAGGGTGCGCCGGGTACTCGACGTGGCAGAACCGCGTCGACCTCGACGAGCGCGTGCTGCCGATGGCGCCGGACTTCGTCGTGTTCGCCGTCACGGCTTGGAACGACACGCGCGGCGCTGTGCTGTTCGACGACGTCACGTGGTCGGAGCGGCTCGCGAACCACGAAGGCGGCTCGTGGCTCGCACACTCGCGCGCATTCGTAGGCCTTGCGCGCCTGCTCTCCACCGTGGGCGTCGGGCTCAGCGATGCGAAGTTGCGCGAGCACGAGGCCGCAGTCGCGCGCGGTGAATCTCCGGACGGGCCGCGCGTCACGATCGACCAGTTCCTCGACAACCTCGGCTCCATGATGCGCCGCTGCCGCGAGCGCGGCGTGCGGCCGGTGATCGTGATCCTCCCGCGCTCCGCCGCGAGCGACGCGGCGAATCCGGAGCCGCAGCGCTACCTCGCCGCGCTCGCGACGCTTGCCGACGGACAGAAGGTGCCGGTCATCGACGTCGGGCCCAGCTTCCCCGCGCTCGATGCGTCGATGTTCTTCGACAGCGTGCACCCGAACGAGGACGGCCACGCGTTGATCGCCGACCCGCTCGTGAAGCTGTTCCTCGGCGACCCCGGCTTCGACCTGCCCGGCTGGTCGGGGCGCGCGGCGACCACGCGACCCGAATTGAAGTCGATCGAGCCCGCGGCCGCCTCCGCGTTCGGCGACGTCCAGGCCGTGATCCGCGGCACCGGCTTCTCCGCGTCCCCGCCGCGGTTCTGGATCGACGGCGACCCGGCGCTCGTCGCGACCGTGAACGATGACTCGACAGCGCGCGTGCGCATCCCGCCGCTCTCGCCGGGAGTGCACGACGTCGAGGTGCAGACCGCGGCCGGCTCCGCGCGGCTCGACGGCGCATTCACCGCGCGCGGGCCGGAGCTGAGCGTGGAGCGGCTCGAGACCGCGGCGCGCATCGTCGTCACGAGCCGCCCGGGCGATCGCGTGCGCATCCAGTGCGCGCTCGAAGCCGCCGACGTGCACCAGTCGTTCGGCCGGCGCTTCCTCCTGAAGGTCGGCAAAGAGTCGATGTTCAAGCGCACGTTCGGCGGCGACATCGGCAAGGACGGCCGCTTCACGCTCGACGTCCCCTACGCCGGCTTCACCGGCGACCCGCCGGTGCGCATGCAGGCGATCGTCGAGCCCGCGAGCGGCGCGTGGCCGCGCATCCCGCTCTACTCGAACGACTTCGTGTTCGGGAAAGCGGAGTGAGCGCGCCTCACGGCACGACGATCGTCCCCTTCGGCCCCACCGACTGCACCGGGTCGAGCGTCACGCGCACCTTCTCGCGCGCGACGAAGCCGTCGATCAGCAGCGTGTACGTCCCGATCTTGCCGGCCGTGATCCCCGCGACCTGCACGCCGCCGGTCGGGAGCTGGCGCGCGAACGCGGCCGAGCCGACGTCCGCGCCGGTCGGGTCGATGTAGCTCGCGACGCCGAACGGCCCGTCGCCCGCGTCGAGCGGGACGACCGTCACGTTCAGGAGCGCGCCGGGCAGCGCGAGCATCGAGACCTGCAGCGCCGCGCCGTTCACGAGCGGCCGCATCACGTCGTCGTGGAGCTTGCCGCCTGGGACCATCTTCGCCTTGGTCGTGATCGAGTAGGAGCCGGACGACTGGTTGCCGGGCGAGATGCGGAACTTGAAGATGCCGTTGAACGGGATGGGGATCGTGACCTTCTTCGACTTGGCGGTGGACGAGAAGCGCTGCGAGAACACCACGTTGTCGCCGAGCGTCAGCACGTCGACGATCGGCGCGAGGTTGCCGACCGTGGTCTTCACGCCGATCTTCAGGTTGGTGCCGCCGAACGCGATGAAGCTCGCGACGTCGGTCTCGCCGCCCGGGTCGATTGCGCCTTCGAGGCGCGCGCCCGGCGCGAACCACGGCCCGGAGTGGACGAGCAGCGTCACCGGCAGCACGAGGAAGTCGCCCGGCACGTCGGAGTTCTGCAGCTTGATCTGGCCGGCGTACAACCCCGGAGTCAGGCCCGTCGGCTCGAAGTGGACCGTGAAGGTCGTCGCGTCGCTCGTGACCGAGAAGAACGACACGGGGGGGAACTCGGCGACGGTGAACGTCAGGGTCGAGGCCGCGTTGCCGCAGTTCACCGGCGTGACCACGATGTCGTCCGGGCCGCCCGGCAGGCCGGCTTCGAACGTCGCGTAGAGCGGCGGCAGGTCGGACGCGCAGAGGAGCGCCGTCGCCGGCGGCGTGCTCTCGAAGACGCGCAGGTCGTCGATGAACCAGTCGTCGCTCGCGTCGCTGACCGCCGGCCGGAAGCGCACGTGGAAGTTCTCGTGCAGCGCCTCCGGCGGGAGCTGGATCGAGCGGTGGGAGAACGTGTTCTGCTTCACGCCGTCGGAGACGAGGTGGAACAGCTCCACCCACGACTGGCCGGCGTCCTCGAACTCGACGAACAGCTCCTCGCCCGCCTCGACGCCGCGATGCTCGAAGTCGAACGAGAGCGTCGCGCCGGCGACCGCCGAGAGATCGATCGGTTGCGACGCCAGCAGGTCGTCCGAGCCGTTCTTCTTCGCGTCGAGCTGGGCCGACTTCGACGATGACGGCTCGCCGACGGCGCCCGTGCTGACCGTCGCGCCGGAGATCGTCTCGAAGGTCTTCCCTTTCAGCGAATCGAACGTGATCAACACCGGCAGCGCGAGCGGCGACGCGACGTTCGTGAGGCAGCCCGCCTTGTCGTTGCGGTACTTCTTGATCTTCTTCGACGACGCCGTCTCGAAGCGGTCGAGGTCGCCGGAGCACTGGCCGAGGATCGAGCACATGATCGCGCAGTCGGGGTTGCCGTCGCAGTGCGGCGCGTTCCAGTTGTGCCCGAGCTCGTGCGCGGTGAGCGCGACGCGCACGGCGAACGTGCCGGACGCCGTGGTCTCGGAGAACCCGTATGCGTTCGCCGTCTTGCACACGACGCCGACGAACGACAGGCCGGCGACGTTGCCGTCGATGTTTCGGCCGGTCAGCAGGTGCGCGACGTCGCGGTTCACCGCGACAAGGTGCTCGTTCCAGAACGCGCGAAACTCGTCGAGCAGCGCGTCAGGGTTCGTCGACGGGTAGTTGTCGGCGGGCCCCGCCTGCAGGAGCAGCGAGGACAGCTCGTACGTGATGCCGGTGT
>CAZOLL010000287.1:4743-5916 GCA_964580365.1 uncultured Phycisphaeraceae bacterium | reverse complement strand
AGCGTCGAGCCCCCGGCCCCCGGGGCGCGGCGCCCGACGGACGAGTTCGCGCGGCGCGCGGCGCGCGCCGGCCGCGATCGACCGCTCCTGGTCGCCGTCGTGCAGGGCGGCGAGGACGCGGTCCTCCGGAGAGAGTGCGTCGAGCGGCTGGTCGAGGTCGGGTTCGACGGCTTCGGGTTCGGCGGCTGGCCGGTCGACTCGGGCGGCCGGCTCGTCAAGTCGGTCGCGATCGTCGCGAGCGCGCTCCCCGCCGGCGCGCCGAAGCACGCGCTCGGCGTCGGCATGCCCGAGAACGTCGTCGCGGCGTTCCGCCTCGGTTATCGGATGTTCGACTGCACGCTGCCGACGCGCGACGGGCGCCACGGCCGGCTCTACGCGTTCCGTCCCGAGTGGAAGGACGCGCTCGCGCGCGGCGCGCCGTTCTACGAGTTCGTGAACGCGCACGACCCGCGCCACCTGCTCGACGACGCACCGGTCGACGCGTCGTGCGACTGCCCGGCCTGCACGCTCTCGTCGCGCTCGTATCTCCACCACCTGTTCCGGGCCGGCGACGTCTCGGCGGCGCGGCTCGCCACGCTGCACAACCTCCGGTTCTTCCTCGCGCTGACCGAGCACCTCGGGACGCTCGCGTGACCGCGGACGCGCGGCGAGTGGCCGCCGTGGTCGCGGCGCTCGAAAAGAGCCGCAAGTACCGGGACCTGTGCGACGCGACGCTCGCGCGAACGGCGGCGGACGCGGTCGTGCGCCACGCGAAGGACAAGGACGCGATCCACGCGGCGAAGGAGCGCCTGCATCAAGCGTTCGCCGCGTTCGTCGCTCCCGACGCGATGGCGACGGTCGGTGCGCGCGTCGCCGCGCTGCCGGACCCGAGCGACGAAGCGGCGTTCGCTGCGGCGTGCCGCGCGATCCTCGCCCTGCACGCGTCGACGGCGGAGCGCTCTGCGATCGAGACGGACGCGTGGCGCGCAATCACGTCGGTGACGGGAACGCCGCGCGTCGTGCTCGACCTCGCGTGCGGCTTGCATCCGTTCGCGCTGCCGCTCTTCGACCCCGACGCGAACGTCGAGTGGCGCGCGAGCGACGTCCACGTCCCGTCGATCGCCGCGATCAACGCGGTCTTCGCGCGTCTCGGCCGGCCGGCGACGGCCGAGACGCGCGCCCTCCGGGGCGATC
>CAZOLL010000287.1:0-4733 GCA_964580365.1 uncultured Phycisphaeraceae bacterium | reverse complement strand
CGTGTGGGGGCGCGCTCGCGACGCCCCCGCCCGGCCTTGCGCCGCTAAAACCGTTTTGTGCGGGGTCCGGGGCCGGCCGGCGCGGGCCTCGGCGCGCGACCTCCTGGTCGATCCGCCGCGCGAGGGCGCCGACGTCGCGCTCCTCCTGAAGTCCGCGCCGACGCTCGAGCGGCAGCGCGAAGGTTCAGTCGAAGCGCTCGCGCGATCGCTCTGCGTCGACTTCCTGGTCGTCTCGTTCCCGACCGCGAGCCTGTCGCGCAAGGAGCGCGGCATGCGCGAGCAGTACGCCGCGTTCGCGGGACGACTCGCGGGCGCGCTGGGCGCGCCGTCTCACGCGATCGAGTTCGACACCGAGACGTTCTTCGTGCTCGATCGGCGCGATCGCAATCGCTCTACTCTGCCTCCGTCGCGCTGATCGCGCGCAGGTCCGGTCCAGGAGGAGAAGACATGCACCATCTCGTGTCCGCCGCCGTGTTTCTCGTCGCGGCAGTCCCCGCGCTCGGCGCCACCAGAAAGGTGCCGCAGCAGTTCGCCACCATCAACGCGGCGATCGGCGCCGCGAACCCAGGCGACACGATCAAGATCTCGAAGGGCGAGTACCGCGAGAACGTCGTCGTCGACGTGGCGGACCTCACGATCAAGGGCGAGGACGGCGTCGTCATCGACGCGCGCCCGGACGGCGCAGGCGGCAGCGGCTCGGGTGTCGACGTGGAAGCCGCCGGCGTCACGATCCAGGACGTCGTGATCCGGCACGCGAAGGAAGTCGAGATGTTCGGAGGGCCCGGCAATGGCTCGAATGTCTGGGTCAACGCCGCAGGCTGCGAGTTGCGCCGGGTTACGAGCCAGCACGCGGCGTTCGCTCACCTCGCGACGACGACGAGCGCAACGGAACTGCGCGTGATCGACTCGACGTTCCAGGGCGCAGGCGGTTCGTTCGTTCTCGGCGCCGACACCAGCTTCGATGGCTGCTTCTTCGAGCGGTGCGGATCCCTCGAGCTCAACGGCCCCGGCGGTGAAGTGAAGAAGTGCACGTTCGACGGATGCTCCGCCGGAGTGATCGGGCTCGCCCCGCTCGTCCGCGTCACCAAGTGCACGCTGCGCCGCATCATGGTGCTCCCCTTCCTCTCGCTGAACGACGGTGCGACCTTCAGCGACAACCGCGTCGAGGAGTGCGGCGGTGCTTTGGTCCGAGGGAACGACGCGCTCGTCCGGGGCAATCAGTTCGTCGGCTCGCTGGCCGTCACGCCCACGCTGGCCGCGCTGCAGATCGACGACTGCAGCGGCGCTTCCGTCGAGGACAACGAATTCGAGGACTGCTGCGGCGGCGCGATCGCCGCCTTCGAGACCGCGACCGGATGCACCATCACCGGCAACTCGATCAAGCGCTGCCGCCTGGTGGCCGCCCCGATCTTCCTCGGCGCCTCGATCCGCTTCGACGCGGGCATCGACCTCCAGACCAACGGAGCGATCGTCTCCGGCAACAACATCAAGGACTGCGGCGGCGACGGCATTCACGTTTTCGGAGACAACAACCAGATCCTCGAGAACGTCGTGAAGTCCTGCCTCGAGGACGGCATCGACGTGATGGGCGTCGGCAACACCGTCAACGGCAATGAGGCGAAGAAGAACGGCGCCGAGGGGCTCGAGAACAACGGCTCGATGACGGTGATGAACGACAACGTCGCCTCGAAGAACCGCATCGACATCGCGAACGACGGCAGCTTCGCGAGCTTCACCGGCAACACGCCGGCCGGCACACCGCCGCCGCCGGAGATCGACATCGAGCCCGACTTGCCCTGAACGGCGCGCTCGAATCCTGACGCTCGTCCGCACTCACCCACTCACGTCACGACACGAAGGAGAACCCCCTTGCTTCGCTTCACGCTCGCCGCGTTCACCCTGTTCGCCGTCGCGGTCCCCGCGCAGGCAGCCGTCCGCAAGGTCCCGCAGCAGTTCGCCACGATCCAATCGGCGATCGACAACGCCGCCCCGGGCGACACGATCAAGATCTCGAAGGGCGAATACCGCGAGAACGTGTCGGCCGACGTCGCGAACCTCCAGATCAAGGGAGAGGACGGCGTCATCATCGACGCGCGTCCGAACGGCGTGGCCGGCGACGGCCCGGCGATCAAGTTCCTCGCGAGCGGGATCACCTTGTCCGACGTGCTGGTTCGCCACGCGGCGCAGGTGACGCCGCTCGGCGGACCGACGTTCGGGTTCAACCTGTGGATCGACGCCGCGGACTGCACACTGCGGCGCGTCACCAGCCTGCACGCGGGGACCGGCCATCTCGCCACGACGAGTTCGGCGTCCGGGCTCGAGATCGACGATTGCACCTTCGAGGGCCCCGGGACCCTGTACCTCACCGCCGCGTCGACGCGCGTGACGAAGTGCAAGTTGCGTCGTTGCGATGGCATCTCCGCACAAGGCGCCGACGTGGAGGTCACGAGCTGTTCGTTCGAAGGCACCGTGAACGGAGTGGCGGCATTCGAGTCGAGCGCGCTGATCTCGAAGAACTCGTTCCACGCGCTGCGCTCGTCCCCCCTGTTCATGATCGGCGAAGGCGCCGTCGTGCGCTCGAACACCTTCGACGCATGTCCATCGTCGTCGATCCAGTCGGATGATGCGCTCGTGGAGAAGAACACGTTCACGAACGCGATCTCGAACGCCGGAGGGGCCGCCGCAATCGACGTCGTCGAATGCTCGGGCGCCACGATCTCCGACAACGAGTTCTCCGATTGCGGCACCGTCGCAATCCGTTTCGGGCACAACGCCGCGGGCGCGATCGCCTCCGGCAACTCCATCAAGCGCTGCGGCGACACCGCGCTGATCCCGGCACTCGGCGGCTCCGACCCGCACGACGCCGCGATCGACGTCGCGACGAACAGCGCCACCGTCTCCGGCAACACGATCAAGGAGTGCGCCGGCGACGGCATCCACGTCGACGGAATCAACAATCACGTCGTGAACAACGTGGTGAAGTCGTGCCACGAGGACGGCATCGACGTCGAAGGTTCGATGAACGTCGTCACCGGCAACGAGGCCAAGAAGAACCACGCCGAAGGCATCGAGAACAACGGCACGGACACGACGATGAACGACAACGTCGCGTCGAAGAATCGAATCGACATCGCGAACGACGGCACGTTCTCGAGCTTCACCGGCAACACGCCGGCGGGGACGCCGCCGGCGCCGGAGATCGACGACGAGGGCACGACCTGATCGAGGTCGCGCTCGACTCGCGAGCCGCGTCAGGCGCCGCGCGACGGGCGTCGGATCGCGCGGAGAGATTCCTTCGCTGCGCGGCTGCCGAGCCAGATCTTCTCGCCGCCGTCCCACTCGGTCCCGCTGATCCGCGTGCCGGCCGGCAGTTGGACGCGGCGCTTCACCGCGCCGGTCTCCGCGTCGATCGCGCGCAGCTCGCCGGGCTCGACGTCCTCGTCGCGCTCGGGGTAGGTGCCGTGCCACAGCTCGCCGTCGACCCACGTGACGCCCGTGACGAGGCGGTCGGACGCGATCGTCTTCACGACGCGGCCGTCGCGCGGGTCGATCTTCAGGATGCGCCGATTGCGGTAGCTGCCGAGCCACAGGAAGCCGGCCGCGAACGCGAGGCCCGACGGGTGGTCGTCGTGCAGCGGGATCGAGCGGAGCGTCTTTCCGTTCGCGCGGTCGATGCGATCGATCCGCTCGCGCTTCCCCTCCTCGCAGACCGCCCAGAGGTGCTCGCCGTCGAACGCGAGACCCGCGCCGCAGTCGCGCCGGCCGAGGCGACGCACGACGCGGCCGCTCGCCGGATCGACGCAGAACAGGTCCTGGTCCGGCCCGCCGGCGAACCAGACGTGTGTCCCGTCGAAGGTGACGCCGTGGATCATGTCGACGCCGGGGACGTCGACGTCGTCGGTGATGCGGGCGCTCGTCGGCTCCGGCAGCCGCGCGCGCGAAGGATCGGGTTTTCGTCGTGGGTTCATGACCGCCCAGGATTCCGCGGATCGAGCAGCCCTGCAACCAACATCTGTGACGCGATTCCCGCGGGATCGCGCGCTGCGTGACGGGCGGCGCGCGCGCGGCCCTCGCGCACGACGGCGCCGGTCGCGGCGAGCGAAGCGAGCGCACGCTGCACGGTGCGGACGCTCGCGCCGGTCGCGAACGCGAGATCGGGGACGCTCCACCGCGCGCCGTCGCCGAGCAGGGCGACCACGAGGTCGCCGATCGCGTCGTGCGCGCTCGGCGCGGCGAGCGACAGGAGGACGGGCGTCGTGCCGGCCGGAGGCGCCAGGCGGAAGGTCCCGCCGCGCGCGACCACGCGCACACCGCGCGGCAGTCGCCCGCGCAGCCGATCGATCTCCACCGCCACCCGCCGCCGGGCCGACGCGTCGGTCTCGTCGAAGCCCGACGCCTCGCGGTTCAGTTCCATCCACGTGGCCGCGAACGGCCAGCGACGGGCAAGCGCCGCCACCACCGCGAACGAGACGGGGCGCCGGCGGAGGTCGACGCTCGCGTTCGGCGGCGCGACGATGCGCTGCGCGATCGCGTCGACGACGAGTGCATGCGCGGCTCCGCCGGTCGCGGCGCGCGTCGCGGCGCGCTCGCCGCGCAGGAGCCCGAACGTGGCCGGCGCGTCGAGCGGGCGCGAGACGCCGCCGCAGCGCGCCGTCGCGACGGCGGTGCGCACGGCCTCGCCGAAGCGCGCGCGCTCGCCACGCCAGGAAGGCGGGAGCGACGCCGGGTGCGCC
>CAZOLL010000286.1:0-5920 GCA_964580365.1 uncultured Phycisphaeraceae bacterium | reverse complement strand
GGTGCGGGCGACGTCGTCTCCGCGAATCGCGCGCTCTCGCCGGCGCTCGAGCGCATGAGCCGCTCGCGAGAGGACGATGACGAGCTCCTGCAGCTCGTCCGCGAGTCGCTCGCCGAAGCGCGATTCCAGCTCGGCGAACTCGACGGCGCGCGCGAGCTCTACGCGAAGCTCCTCGAGGTCCGCGAGAAGACGCGCGCCGACGACGACCCGGACGTCTGGGCCGCACGCTCGAACCTCGGCCTCGTGCTGCAGGCGAGCGGAGCGATCGCCGAGGCGCGGGCGCTTCAGGAACGCGTGCTCGCGTTCGCGTCCTCGCCGAAGAACGAGGACGCCGACTTCCTGCAGGAGTCGCGGGTGAACCTCGCGGTCACGCTCGCGAGTCAAGGCGAACACGCGCGCGCCCGAACGCTCCTCGAGCCGGCGATCGAAGCGCTCGCGCACTCGCGTCCGGACGACGACTACGCGCTGCAGCTCGCGCGAATGAACCTCGCCGGGTCGCTGCGGGCGCAGGGCGAACTCGATCGCGCGCGCACGCTCCTCCAACACGTCCACGACACGTGGAGCCGGACGCTTCCCGACGAGCACCCCGACCTGCAGCGCGTGCGGACGGACCTCGCGACCGTGCTCGACTCGCTCGGCGACCGGCCGGGCGCGCGCGTGCTGCACGAGAAGGCGCTCGAGGTCTGGTCACGCACGCTGCCGGAAGATCATCCGGACCTGCAGCGCGCGCGCACGAACCTCGCGACGGAACTGCGGGCGTCGGGCGACGACGCGGGTGCGACCGCGCTCGAGGAGCGCGTCTTCGAAATCTGGTCGCGGACGCTCCCCGACGACCACCCCGACCTGCAGCGGGCGCGCACGCGGCTGGCGACGAGCCTTCGCAGGAAAGGCGACTTCGCGCGAGCGCGGGAGCTCGGCGAGCAGGTCCTCGCCGTGGTGGAGAAAGCGGTGCCGGACGGCGCGCCGCAACTGCAGCGCGCGCGGCAAGAACTCGCGAAGACGCTGCGCGAGCAAGGCGAGCTGGAGAAGGCCCGCGAGCTCCAGGAGCGCGCGGTCGCGGCGTTGGTCCGCACGGTGCCCGACGACGATTCGGATCTGCAGTGGGCCCGCGTCGATCTCGCGGTGACGATCGCCGTGCAGGCCGCGGCCGTGCCGGCAGCCGAACGCGAGCCCGCGCGCGTGCGTTGCTCGGAGCTCTTGCGCGCGGTGTGCGAGTCGTCGCTGCACACGGCGCGCGCGGCGATCCTCTCGGGGTCTCGCCGCGAAGCGGAGGAGCGTTGCGCGGCGCTCGCGTTCGGGATCGACGCGGCGCTGTCGTTCGCGCGCGGCTACGGCGTGTTCGCGCCGTCTCCCGAGCTGTTCCTCGCGGCGCTCCGATCGTCGGAGGCGACGCGCGGCGCCGCGCGCGCGTCCGCGGCCTTCGCCCGACGATCGAGCGCTTCGCCGCGCTCGGCGGAGTTGCGCGTCGAGCTCGTCCGCTCAAGCAATCAACTGTCGGCGCTGGCGCGCCGCGGAGCGAGCGGCGCGGAGTTCGATGCCGCGCGAACGAGACGCGACGATGCGGAGCGCGCGCTCGTCGAACTGTCCCGCGAACTCGGCGGGACGGCCGGCGGCGACGAGGCGATCGACGTCGATGCGCTCGCGCGGCAGCTCGGCGCCGGCTCCGCGGCGATCTCGTTCCGGCGGTTCCGAGACGCGCGCCTCGAGACCGGTGCGAACGGCGAATCTCGCGTCGATCGCGACGATCGGCTCGGCGCGTTCGTGGTGCGCGGAACCGACGGCGCCCACGACACGGGAGCGGGCGTGCTCGATTTCGTCGACCTCGGGTCGATCGGGCCGCTCGAGCACGCACTCGACGTGCGCAGCCGCGTCGCACCCGACGCGATCCTGCGCGGGACTCGCCTCGCCGCAACGGGCGACCCGATCGTTTCCGCAGCTCCGGTCGGACTGCGCGCGCTCGTGTTCGACCCGCTCTTGCCCGCGCTCGGCGACGCTCACCGGTTGGTGATCGTGCCGGACGACGTGCTCCACTTGGTGCCGTTCGATGCGCTCGCGCTCGACGCCCCGGGCGAAGTGGTCGGCGATCGGTGGCGGATCGAGCTGCGCGCGACGCTTGCGGAGCGGTTCGACGCGGAACGCTCGCCAGACGCGGGAGATCTCGTCGCGCTCGGAGGCGCCGCGTTCGGCGACGGCGCGGCCGGCGCGACCGGCGCGACCGGCGCGACCGGCGCGGCCGGCGCGATGTTCGCGCCGTTGCCGAAGACACGCGACGAGGTCACGGGGATCGGCGCGCTCTACCGCGCGACGTTCGGCTCGAACTCCGCCGCGCACGTCCTCGTGGAGTCCGATGCCTCACGCGATGCGCTGGTCGAGCGCTCGCCGGCCGCCCGCTTCCTCCACGTCGCGACGCACGGCTGGTACGCGCCCGAATCGATCCCCTCGTGGAACGACAGCGCCCCGCTCGACGCGAGACTCGGCGTCGGAGCGCGCCTCGCCGGCGACCGGCAGGTGCTGGGTATGAGCCCGCTCCTGCTCTGCGGTCTCGCACTCGCTGGAGCGAACCTTCCCGACGACGACGCTGCGCGCACCCCCGGCCGGATCACCGCGGAGGAGATCGCCGCGCTCGATCTGTCGCACTGCGAGCTCGCCGTACTCTCCGCGTGCGAGACCAACCTCGGCGCCCATCGAGCCGGACAAGGAGTCGCGAGCCTGCAGCGCGCCCTGCGCATCGCGGGCGCGCGCAGCGTGATCACGTCGCTGTGGAGCGTGCCCGACGCCGCGACGAACGAGCTGATGCTCGAGTTCTACCGGCGGCTGTGGATCGAGAAGGAGGATAAGGCGACGGCGCTGTGGAACGCGAAGAAGACGATGCGAGAGCGCGGAGCAAAGGAGCTGGAGTGGGCGGCGTGGATCCTGACTGGAGATCCGAGGTGAGAACTGATTTCCGGGCTCGAACTCGAGTTCGAGTTCGATTCTTCGCGGGCCCGACTCACTTCCCCTCGAGCCCCTCACGAAAGCACTCGAGCAGCACGGTCAGTCCCCGCACCGACGGATGGTTCATCCGCGGGTGCGGCGGCTGGATGAAGTAGTCCTCCACCTTCTCGCCGTTCTTCTCGAGCGCGGCGCGCACCACCGGGCGTGCAAGCTGGTAGCGGATCCCTTCCTTCTCGAAGAGCTGCGTGAAGAAGTTCTCCTGCCACAACTTCGAGCGCTCGCCGGCGGCGTCGAAGGGCTCGTTGAAGAGGACGTAGAAGTAGTCGATGCCGCGGCTCTTCAGCTCGCGATCCGTCGCACGCACGAGCGCGATCAGGAGCTTCACCTTTTTCCGGCGGGACGCCTCTTCGCGGCGCTCGCGGAACGAATGCGGCGTCGCGTTGCGCTCGAGCGCGCGCCACAGGTAGCTCGTGATGTCCGGCGGCTCGCGCTCGAGGAACTCGCGAGTCGCCGGGATCGGCGCGGGGTCGAACGAGATCGCCCCGTCTCCAGTGACGACGCCGCGCGGCTTCGGCCAAGTCCGCAGCGACAGCGCGGCACGATCGAAGTCGCCGTTCACGTCGAGTCCGAACGCGACGACCGGGCGCTCGTCGATCCAGCGGTCGATGCTCGCCTGCATCAAGAGGTAGGCCTGGTCGGGTCCGAACCCGCCGACCGTGTAGTTGACGAGCCCCCACGTGCTCGCGAGCTCGTCCGCGGCGAACACCTCGTCGAAGTACATCTCGCAGAACGAGCCGCCATAGAGGAGGAACGGGCGGCGGCCGGCGACGCGGGCGCGTTGCTCGTTGTCGTAGTCGGCGCGGATCCGGCCCGACCGCCACCCGAGCCGCGCGTCGTAGATTCCGGGCGGGGCGAAGCGCACCGCGGGGTCCGCTTGGAACAGACGCTCGAGCTTCCAGTAGTCGTCCTCGTCGAGCGGGCTCGCGAACAGTCCGGGCTCGCGCAGCTTCATCCATCTTCCCGCGCGCACGGCCCACTCGCTCTCGCCGAACAAGAGGACGCGGAGCGCGAACTCGGCGAGCAGCGGGCCCGCGACGACTGACAAGACGAGCACGATCCAGCGCGCTCGCGACCCCCCGCGCGCGCGCGCGATCGCCGACGGCACGGGCGCCGCCGGCACGGCGTCGTTCGTCTCGACCATCGGTCGTCATCTCCTGGGGGTCGGCGGCGCGATGCTATCGCACGCGCGACGCGATCGGCGCGCACGGCGAACCGGTACACTCCCGCGCGTGACTTCCGCCCCCCGCATCGCGCGCGTCGGCCCGTTCACCGTCGGCGAAGGCCAACCGCTCCTCCTGCTCGCCGGTCCGTGCGTCATCGAGTCCGACGACGTCGTGTTCCGCATCGCGCGCCGCCTCGTCGAGATCGCGAAGTCGACCGGCGTGCAGATCGTCTTCAAGGCGTCGTTCGACAAGGCGAACCGCTCGTCGATCCGATCCTTCCGCGGACCGGGACTCGAAGAAGGCCTGCGCGTCCTCGCGGCGGTGAAGCGCGAGACCGGATTGCCGCTCGTGACCGACGTGCACGAGGCCGATCAATGCGGGCCGGTCGGCGAGGTCGTCGACCTGATCCAGATCCCCGCCTTCCTGTGCCGGCAGACCGACCTGCTCGTCGCCGCCGCGGCGACGAAGCGCGCGGTGAACGTGAAGAAGGGCCAGTTCCTCGCGCCGTGGGACATGAAGAACGTCGTGCACAAGATGCGCGAGGCCGGCTGCGAGAACCTGACGCTCACCGAGCGCGGCGCGTCGTTCGGCTACAACGCGCTCGTCAACGACATGCGCGCGATCCCGCTGATGCAGGACCTCGGCGTGCCCGTCATCTTCGATGCGACGCACTCGACGCAGATCCCCGGCGGACTCGGCGACAAGACCGGCGGCGACCGCCGCATGATCCCCTACCTCGCGAAGGCCGCGATGGCCGCGGGCTGCGACGGATTCTTCATGGAGACGCACTTCGACCCGGACCACGCGCTGTCCGACGGGCCGAACATGCTGAAGCTCGAGGATCTCGAAGGACTGCTGAAGACGCTGCTCGCGATCCGCACGGCGGCGAGCGGGTCGGTCTAGCGCCGCCCCTGTCGTCGCCGCGCATCCCGCGGCAGGATGTCCGTCCGCTCGGGGGGTGCCTCATGCTCGCGGCCGCAGCCGTGCTCGGTTCCGCCCTGCTCGCTCGCAGCGACGACGTCATCGTCGAGGTCGGACGGCCGTTGCCGATCGCGGTTCACGCCGACGACGCGCCGCTCGGGACGCACGGTCCGTCGCGCGCGGTCCGCTGCTCCGTCCGGTTCGACGGGGTCCTCCATGTCTTCGCGCTCGCGCCCGGACACGATCCGTTCCTGCGGGTCGAATCGATCGGCGGCGGTGCGACGCTCGAGGACGACGACCGCGGCGGCGGCAAGACGCCCTACCTCGAGTTGACCGTTCATCCCGGCGACGAGCTGTCGATCGCGGTCGCGGTCGACGTCGCGGGCGGAGCCGACCCGGTCGACGTCCTGCTGCACGTCGGGGCTTCTCCGGAAACCGACGCGACGCGCGCGGCCGCAGACGACGCGAGGCGGAAGCTCGTGCAGCTCGCCGTCGCTTCGCCCGCGTCGCGCGCCGCGCTCCGCGACGGGCTGCGCGGGATCGTCGACGTCCTGGCGCGAGTCGAAGGCGCGGCCGGTAGCGCGCGCGTGGTCGAGGCGTTCGCCCGCGCCGGAGCGGAGGCGTCCCGGATCGGCGCGTGGTCCGTCGCGCGCGACGCGTGGTCCGTCTGCGTCGCGCACTCCGATCGCGTGATGGCGCCGGACGACCCGCGCCTGCAGGCGCTCCGCGGTGATCTCGGCGCCGCGCTCGCGGAGACCGGCGACGTCGAGCGTGCCGCGGAGCTGACGAACCGCGCGTTCGAGTCGCTGACGCGCGCGCTCACCGACGACGACCCGGCACTG
>CAZOLL010000285.1:0-5923 GCA_964580365.1 uncultured Phycisphaeraceae bacterium | reverse complement strand
CGTCCCCGGCTCGTCCGAATTCGAATCGGCCGCGCGGCTGCAGGCGCTCGGCGAACCGGTGTCGGTGCTGGCTCCCGCGGATGCCGCGCGCCGGTTTCCCGGTCTCTCTCTCGACGGCATCGAGGCCGCGGTGCTCGACCCGAGCGGCGGCTGGCTCGACCCGCTCGCGGCCGTGCGCGCGCTCGCGGACGCGGCGCGGGCGGGCGGCGCGCGGATCCTCGAGCACGAGCCGGTCACCGACCTCGCCGCGCTGACCGCGGACGCGGTGCTCGTGACCGCCGGCGGCTGGCTGCCACGGCTGGTGCCGTCGCTGCACTTCCCCGTCACGGTCACGCGGCAGAGCGAGTTCCTCTTTGAGCCGAGGGACGGCCGCGAGCACGATGCCGACGCGCTGCCGGTGTGGTGCTGCGACCTCGCGATCGCCGGGCACTACGGCTTCGCGAAGCACCCAAGCGGTCTGTTCAAGGTCGCTCGTCACTCGCTCGGCCCGCCGCTCGGCGACGACGGGCCGGACGCACCCGCGTCGGCGCGCGCACCGAGCGCGACCGAGATCGCGGAGATCGAAGCGTTCGTCGCTCGCCGACTGCCGTCCCTCGCGCCGCGCGTCGTGGACACGCGCGCGTGCCAGTACACGATGAGCCAAGACGGCAACTTCCTGTTCGACGCGATCGACCGGCCGCGCGGCGCCCGCACGGCTCGCTGGTTCGTCGCGGGCTGCGGCAGCGGCCACGCGTTCAAGTTCGGCCCGCTGCTCGGCGAATGGGCCGCGAACCTCGTCGAGGGCGGCGACGTCCCGCAAGAGTTCCGCGCGGCGCGCGGTGCGGCCGGCACAGGCGCGCGCGTCGTCTGACGCTCAGGCCTCGCCGGGACGCTCGGCGTACTCGCGCGAGCGGAACGCAAGAGCGGCGAGCGTGACGAGGACGGTCGCGGCGACGAGGAGCCCCACGATCGAGTCTGCCGGCGTCGGCAGCAGCCCCTCCTCGACGAACCTGCGCAGCGGCCGGAAAGGGCGCCCTCCCTCGTGCGCGAGCTGCCACACGAGCGCGCGGCCGTGGAACGACACCGTGAAGAGCGCGCCCTTGCTCGGCGCAAGCGAGATCACGATCTCCCAGCCGATCACGAAGAAGAAGCCGAGCACGACGGCGAACCGCGTGAGCAGCGAGAGGAGCAGGAACAGCGCGCCGTACGCCGTCGCCGCGAGCGCCGCGGTGAGCGCCGCCGCCCCGAGAACCGGCAACGACGCGAACACGGCGTCGAATCCGCGCCATCCGACCTGCACCACGTAATCGAGCGCGAGCGCCGGCACGAGCAGCGCGAGCGCTGACATCAAGAGCGCCAGGTAGCGGCCCACGATGATCGCGCAGCGGCTGATCGGACGCAGCCGCATGTAGAGCAGCGTCCCGTTGTCGATGTCGTCGCCGATCGCGGCGGCGCCGAGGAACAGCATCGTCAGCGGCGTGATGCCGCCGAGGAAGAAGATCGCCGTGAAGTCGGCGAACCCGCTGACGCCGAGCGCCCGGCCGTGCGACGAAACGCGCATGATCACGGCGACGAGCGTCGGGATCAGCGCGAGGACGACGAGCGCGAGGAGCCGCTTGCCCCGAAGCGTCTTCAGCGGCGCGACCTGCGCGACGCGCAGCGCTGCGACGATCGCCGGCGGCGGGCTCGGGCGGTGGACATTTGCGGCGTCGTTCGTGGGCTCGGCCATGCTCACTTCACCAGGTAGTCGAACACGGCTTCGAGCGAGTCGTCGCGCGTGACGACGCGCCGGACATCGGCTTGTTCGTCGAGCACCAACCGCTCGAGCGAGCGGAACAGTGCCTCGGGGTCGCGCGTCTCGATCGTCACGGCCTGGTCCTCGAAGCGCAGTCCCGCGAGCTCGGCGGCGCCGAGCAGGCTCTGCGCGACGCGGCGCGGCTCCGCGGCCTCGATCGTGACGTGCAGCGGGTACCCCTTCAGCAGCGAGCGGATCTCGTGCACCTTGCCCTCGGCGAGCACGCGCCCGTGGTGGATCAGGATGACGTTGTCCGTCATCGCCTCGACCTCGTGGAGGATGTGGCTCGACACCAGCACGGTGCGGCCGCTCTTGCCGTAGCGCGTCACGAGGTCGATCGTCTTCTTGCGGGCGACCGGGTCCATGCCGGTCAGCGGCTCGTCGAGGATGAGCACGTCTGGATCGTTCAGCAGCGCCTGCGCGAGCATTACTCGCTGGCGCATGCCCTTCGAGTAGGAGCCGATCGGACGGTGCATCGCTTCTTCGAGGCCGACCTCCGCGAGCAGTCGCGTCGCGCGCTCGTCCGACTCGCGGCGCGACCAACCCGAGAGGTACGCCTGCGTCTTCACGAACACATGGCCGGACCACTCGTCGTTGAACACCTCGATGTCGGGAAGGCAGCCGACGCGCGCGAGCACGCGCGGCGCACCGAAGATCTTCTCGCCGAAAACGGACACGACGCCGAGGCTCGGTTCCGCCTGGCCGGTCACGAGTCGAATCAGCGTCGACTTGCCGGCGCCGTTCGGGCCGAGCAGCCCGGTGACGCCGGGCGCGACGTTGATCGTGACGTCGTTGAGAGCGATGACGGGGCCGTACCACTTCGACGCGTTCTTGATCTCGATGGGGAGCGTCATGCCGCCACCACCTCGACGGCGCGCACGCGCCGGGCGAGCGCCGCGATGCAGACGAGCATCACGCCGGCGACGACGAGGAGCGGCAAGCCGACCGGCGCGTCGATGGGCGGCATGCCCACGTCGATGCCGGGCAGCCGCCCGAAATCGGTGTCGAGCGCCCACGACGCCAGCTTCTCGATGCAGGCGTCGAACGAGATCGCGCCGTAGCGCGCGTCCTCGAGCCCCTCCGAGAGGCCGGTGCCGACCGCCTTGGTCATCAAGATGAACCCCGCGAACACGATCATCGCGTTGCGCGCGGTGCCGGCGATGGCGGACACGGCGAGCATAAGGAGCGCGTACGGCACGGTGACCACGAGGCTCGCCGCCGCGATTCGCGGCAGGAGCGGGAGCTGTTGCGCGAGGTACCCGACCTTCTCGTCGAGCAACACGTCGAGCAGCCAGAGGAAGAACGCCGGCAGGAACGTCACGGCGAGCAGGAGCACGAGCAGCGCGCCGAGCTTGCCGAGCACGTAGTCGAGCCGCGTCACGGGGCGCGAGAAGTACACCTCGGCGGCGTTCGCTCGCAGGTCGTTCGCGATCAGCCCGCCGCCGGCGAACAGCGTGATGAGGAACACGGGAAGCCATTCGAGCTTCGCGAGGAGGATCCACATGTAGGCGCCGCTCATGTCGAGGAACGGCGCGAGCGCCTGTTGCATCCGCTGTCCGGCCGCGCTCGTCATCACGCCCGGGAGGATGAGCGCGATGATGCCGAAGAACAGCGGGAGCGCCGCGAGCAGGAGAAACGTCTTCGCCTGGCGCTTCTTCAGGAACAGCCGCGCGCCGGTCGTCACGATGGGCACGAAGCGCACCCGGCTGACGTTGCGCACCCCTTCGATGTGCCGATAGCTGGTGTCGTAGATCGGCATCGATCACCGCTCCTCGAGCGAGCGCATGAAGAGATCTTCGAGCGAGTCCTGCACCGGTGCGACGTGGCGGAGCAGCGTCCCGGACGCGCGGCCGAGCGCGTAGATCGAGCGCAGGGTCGGCGCGCCGTCCTGCGCGCCTTCCGGCGCCGCGACCACGAGCTGTCCCTTGTCGTCCTTCTCGACCGCGAGGCCCTGCGCCTCGGCCGCCGCGAGGAACGCGCGCGGGTCGCCGTTCAGGCGCACGACGAACCCGCCGCGCAGCTCCTTCAGCTCCGCGATGCGGCCCGACGCGCGCAGCTCGCCCTGCGCGAGCACGGCCATGTCGGTGCAGACGTCCTCGACGTCCTTCAACAGGTGCGACGAGAGCACGACGTGCAGCCCCTTCGCACCGACCAGGTCGCGCACGAGGTCGAGCACCTCCACGCGCGCGCGCGGGTCGAGGCCGTTGGTCGGCTCGTCGAGGAAGAGCAGCGCCGGGTCGTGCACGAGCGCGGCGGCGAGCTTCGCCTTCTGCTTCATCCCGCGCGAGTACCCGTCGACGGGCCGGTACCGCTCCTCGCCGACACGGAGGTACGCGAGCACCTCGTGCGCGCGGCGGTGCGCGTCGCGCGCGGCGAGGCCGGCGATGCGCCCGCAGTACGCGACGAACTCGAGGCCCGACAGCCCCGGCACGTGGCAGTCGCGCTCGGGCATGTAGCCGACGTTCGCGCGCACGCGGACCGGGTCCTTCACGGCGTCGATGCCGAGCACCGCGACGTCGCCTTCCGCGGGGCGCACGAGCCCGAGCATCGCGCGCAGGAAAGACGACTTGCCCGCGCCGTTCGGTCCGAGCAGTCCGAGCGCACCGCCGTCGAAGCGCAGCTTCAGCGGCTTGAGCGCGGTGCGCGCGCCGTAGCGCACGACCAGGCCGTCGGCGAGGAGGATCGGCGGGGACATGAGCGCGCCACCTTAGCAGTCCAACACGCCGTCGCAGTCCGCTCGTGTTCTGCAGAAACCGCTCGCAATGGGCTTCGTGATCGCGCTCGCGAGCGCAGGCCGGATGCGAGCGGCGGTTCGTCGCGAGTCACGCCAGACCGCGCAGCGCCCGGTTCGGGATCATCGCACGCAATGATCCCGAGCCGGTGCGCAGTGCGCCGACGAACTCGATGGCAACGACCGTCCCCTTGCCGAACTCCGCGCCGATCCCGCTCTCCGCGCCGGCCAACTCGGCGAGCAGGCGGACGAGATCGGGCATGTGACCGACGCACGCGACGTCGCCGCCCGAATCGAGCGCGGAGACGAACGCGAGCAGGTCGCTCCCGGAGCCGCCGGGCGCGAGCGCCGTGCACTCGTGCGGCTCGCCGTCGATCTCGAACGCGCGCTGCAGGATCTCACCGGTTTCGCGCGCGCGGCGCAGCGGGCTCGTGACGATCGCGGCCGGCGCGTCCCACACGCGCGTCCATCCGCGCGCCGCGGCCTCCATCCGCTCCACGCCCTCCTTCGTCAGCGGCCGTTCGGCGTCCCGCATGCCGGGCCGCGCGTCCGCGGCGATGCCGTGCCTCACGAGGAAGATCGTCCGCATCGTCCGCCGCTCCGTGCTCTCAAGTCTCGAGGACGAGCCGCGGTCGCATGAGGACCGCGTCCGCGCTCACGCAGTGGTATCGGGTCGCGCCGCGCACGCCTTCGAACGCCGTCCTGATCCACTGCGGCGTGTGGAGGTGGCCGTGCACGCAGACGTCGGCGCGCGCGGCGTCGATGCGCTCGGTGAAGCCGCTTGGCTCGTGCTCCGGGTTCATCGGCGGGTAGTGGAGCATCACGATCGACTTCTCGAAGCGCTCGCCGCCGCGCGCGAGGCCGTCCAGCGCGAGCTTCAGGCGACCGACCTCGCTCTCGTAGATCTTCTTGTCCTGCTCGGTGTACGCGAACGAGCCGGCGTCCGAGTCCTCGCCCTGCATCGTCGCGTCGGCGCTGCCCAGCGAGCCGGGGCACTGCCAGCCGCGCGTGCCGACGATCGCGACGCCGCCGATCACGACGTGGCTGTACTGGAGCGCGTGCACCGTCGGCGCGAGCGCACCGCGCACCTTCGCGATGCCGCTCCACCAGAAGTCGTGGTTGCCCTTGATGACGACCTTCGTGCCGCGCAGCTCGCGGATGAAGCGCAGGTCGTCCGCGGCTTCGTCCATCGTCATCGCCCACGACAGGTCGCCTGCGATGAGGAGCACGTCGTCGTCGCGGGCGATCTCCGCCCAGTTGGCGCGGAAGCGTTCGGCGTGGCCGAGCCAGACGTCGCCGAACCGGTCCATCGTCTTCGCGCGCGGACCGCCCGGGAGGTGAATGTCGCCGATCGCGAAGAAGCGCATTGGTAGACCTCACACAGGAGACCGTTGCCGGCCTCGTTGTGGAAGATCCCC
>CAZOLL010000284.1:0-5939 GCA_964580365.1 uncultured Phycisphaeraceae bacterium | reverse complement strand
CACGTTCCCGATCAGCGGGCCGCTCAAGGTGTGGGGCATCGCCCGCGTCTACGTGATCGCGTGCGCCCGCGACGCCGACAAGAACGAGCGCCTCGAGCTGTTCGTGCCGCCGGTGTCGATCTCCCCCGAACGCCAGCCGCCGGTGCTGCCGATCTCCTGGCCCACGAGCTTCTCCAAGGAGCTCGCCGACGAGATCGGCCTGTTCGACACGATCGGCTGGGCGTGCTGGACCAACCCGCTGAAGGACGAGGAGATCACCGAGCAGGCGTTCATGGACTCGCTCGACTTCGTCATGAAGTGGCGCACGAAGATGCTGATGAGCCAGCTCGACAAGGGCGACTTCGAGGTCCTCTTCCACCTCGAGAGCGCGACCGACCGCGCCGGCCACATGCTCTACCGCTTCATCGACGAGAAGCACCCGCAGTACGACACGAAGGCGACGGACGGGACGCTGCTGCGCGACAAGAAGGTGACCGCGTACGGCCGCACGTTCGCTCTCAAGGACGGGATCCTCGAGACCTACCGCGAGATGGACTCGATCGTCGGCAAGGTCATGCAGAAGATCGAGTCGGGCGCGCTGGGCCAGGACGTCACGCTGATGGTCGTCTCCGACCACGGCTTCCAACCGTTCCGCTGGGGCGTCAACCTCAACGTGTGGCTGCAGAAGAACGGCTACCTCGTTGCGCAGGGGCAGGGCCAGGCAGGCAACGTCGGACAGCTCGCCGCGGGACAGGCGACTGGCATGCTCGCCTACGTCGACTGGGAGAAGACCCGCGCCTACTCGATCGGACTCGGCAAGATCTACATCAACCTGAAGGGGCGCGAACCGACCGGCATCGTCGACCCGAAGGACTTCAAGGCGCTGAAGGACGAGATCATCGCAAAGCTGAAGGCGTTCGGTGACCCGATGGAGTTCCACGACAACGCGCGCGTGGTGAAGAACGCCTACGACTCCCACGAGATCTACACCGGCAAGTTCGTCGAGGAGCCGGGCGACATCATCCTCGGCTTCGAGCAGGGCTACCGCGTCTCGTGGCAGACCACGCTCGGAGGATTCGAAGAGAAGACGATGAACACCTTCGGACTTGCCGAGAACCCGCTGCCGTGGAGCGGCGACCACTGCGGCGTCGACCCGACGCTCGTGCGCGGGATCTTCTTCTGCAGCAAGCGGCTCAAGACCGAGGTGCAGCCCGGGCTGATGAACGTCGCGCCGACGATCCTCGCGCGGTACGGCTTGAAGGGTCCGCCCGAGTGGGACGGCGTGCCGCTCGAGCTCGAGTGACGCGCCCGTGATCGACCTCGCGTCCTATCTCGCGGAGCGCCGGGGCGAGGTCGAGGCGATCCTCGCGCGCTTCCTGCCGAAGCCCGCGGCGCCGGTGAAGGACCTCGGCCTTGCGATCGAGGACGCGATCCAGGGCGGCGGCAAACGCGTGCGGCCGATCCTCGTGCTCGCCGTCGCCGATCTCCTGAAAGCGCCGCACGAGCGCGTCGACTTCGTCGCGGCGGCGGTCGAGTTCATCCACGGCGCATCGCTCGCGCTCGACGACCTGCCGAGCATGGACAATGCACCGATGCGTCGCTCCAAGCCCGCGCTGCACGTGAAGCACGGCGAGGCGCTCGCAATCCTCGCGGCGATCTCGCTCCTGATGGGTTCCGTCGAAGTCATGTCGGCCGGCGCCGCGCGCGAGAAGCTGAAGCGCGAGCGCGTCGCCGAGCTGCTCGGCCTGGTCGGCGGCACGTGCGGGTTCGACGGGATGGCGGCGGGCCAGTGGGCCGACCTGTCGCTCCTGCGTCTCGGCGCCGACCTCCGCACCGTCGAGTTCATCCACCGCCGCAAGACCGGCCGCTTGTTCGAGCTCGCGCTCCGCGGCGCAGCGATCGTGCTCGGTGCGAACGACGCCGAGACCGCGGCGCTCGACGCCTACGGGAGGAACCTCGGCCTCGCCTTCCAGGTGAAGGACGACCTGCTCGACCAGGAAGGCGACCCCGCGCGCCTCGGCAAGCCGACCGGCAAGGACCGCGGCAAGACGACGTTCGTCGACCTCGCGGGGCGCGAGTCCGCGGCACGCCTGCTCGACGAACTGGTGCACACCGCTGCCGCGTCGCTCGCCCTGTTCGGAAAACGCGGCGAGCCGCTCGTGCAGCTCGCCGCGTTCGTCCGCGACCGCGAATCGTGACCGCGCGCGGCGGTCACGCACTCCGTTCGATCAGTTGAAGTTGATGCGCAGGCCCGCGGAGTTCGAGAAGCCGCGCGCCACGCCGCCGTCCTGCACGAACGTCTGCAGGTAGATCGACGTGCCGCCGACGATCGACGCCGGGAGCGTGAAGGGGATCGAAGCGGAGCCGTTGCCCGGGAACAAACCCGGCAGCGGGATCGGCCCGGCCGGCAGCGGGAAGAGACCCGACAGGAGCAGCGAGCAGCCGCCGGGCATCGGCGACGAGCCCTGGCCGGTGCCCATGAACACGAATGCCGAAGAGTTGTTCAGCCCCTGCGTGATCGCGAAAGTGCCGCTGCCGTTCGCCTTGAAGCAGCCGCTCGCCGCTTGCTGCGGCACGGCGCCCCACGTGCCCGCGCAACCCGCGCCGTAGGAGAGCGTGCTGCCGCAGTTCGCGTTCGGGTCGCGGCCGTCGACGGTCGCCTGGTTCGTGTTGTTCGGGTCGAGCGCCGTCTTCACGTAGGTCCATGCGGCGTCGAGGCGGCCGTAGTAGTCGTCGTACGGGAATCCGCAGTAGGACGCGCCGCCGTAGAGCTGGCCGATGAAGCGGCCCTGCGGCGTGAGAAGGCACGAGCCCGACGAGCCGGGCTCGGTGACGCCGAGATCCCACTGCGACACGTGCCAGTCCGTGCCCGACTTGGTCGGCGCGTTGTTGTCGAAGCTGATCTTCTTCACGTCGCCGGCCGGATGGTGGATGCAGACCGTGTTCGACGGGGCGACGCCGCTCTTGTCGTAGCCGAGGTAGTAGACGCCGTAGTTCGCAGGGATCGACTCGGTGATCTCGACGAGGCGCACGTCGACGTTCTGATTGGCGCCGAGCTGCGTGGAGCCCTGCACCGTGTTGTTCGTCGGCGCCGAGCCGCTCGAGCAACCCGAGCGCTGGTAGTTGAAGCGGAACACCGCGTTCGTCATCGAGCCGCAGTGGTACGCGGTGATGAAGTACTGCTTCGCGGCGCCCGGCTGGTTGTTGATGAGCTGGCCGGTGCACAGCGCGCCGCCCGCGATGATGAGCGCGACCGCGTTGCGCTGGTTGGTCCAGCCCGCGCCCTGCGGGCAGTTGACGTCGACCTCGCACGCGCCCGCGGCCTTCGTCTGCACGCCGGCGTAGGTGACCATGATGTCCTTGAACGCGTGCACCACGTGCGACACGCGCAGCGGGCCGGGCGTGGCGACGAACGCGGGAACGTAGCGCTCGATCGTCACCGCGTCGCCCGCGACCGGCTGGATCGCGAACTGTCCGTTCGGCTTGTTGTTGAGCGCCGTGTAGGAGCCGTGCGCGTCGGTGCGCGCGTCGTTGTAGACGTACAGCTCCTCGCCGTCCGCGAGCGCGAACCGGTCGAACAGGAACGAGAGAGAGTACGCGCCGGGCGACGACACCCGCAGGCGCCAGACGCGCGCGCCGTTCGGCAGGGTGTCCCAGCGTCCGGGCTGCGCGCTGAGCGAGGGGTCGATCCCGACCTTCACTTCTTCGCCGAAGCGCAGCACGCCGTCCTTGTTCGCGGCGGAGTCGAGCATGTCCGGGGTGATCGTGACCGGGCCGACGTCGAACGTCGGCGCCGGCGCGAGCGAGAGCGTCGCGCTGGGCGGCGCGCCGCCCCACTCGAGCTGCGCGTGGGCGAGCGGTGCTGCGAACAGACCGGCGACGAGCGCCGGGACGAACAGGGCGCAAGACTGCATCGGCAGGGCTCCATTCAATGAGGGTGCGGGTCAGAACACCCGTGGGGCGCGTGGGCGGCGTAATCTAACCGCCCGATCCCGCTAACGCAGCGGCCGCTCGCGGGCTCGGGGGTGGCACGCATGAACCAGGTCCGACGCTCACTCGCCGTGCTGGCGCTTGCCCTGATCGCGCTCGCGGCGGGCGTGCTGTGGTGGGCCTCGCGATCCGACGGCGACGCGGAGGTCGAGGGCGGCGCTCGCGGCGACGACCGTGGAGACCTCGCGACGCCCGCGGACCTCGCCGGTGCGCGGCCCGATCGCATCGACGTCGCGCCGCCGATCGTCTCGTCGCCCGCGTCCGACTCGCGCGCCTTTGCTTCCGCCCCGTCCGAATCCGCGCTCGTCACCGGCATCATCGTCGACCCGTCCGGCGGACCCGTGGCCGGCGCGCACGTCGACGCGTTCCGGCCGGCGGCGCGCGGCCTCGCGATCCTCGACCGAGACTACGCCGCGAGCGGCGTCGCCGTCGCGCGGCTCGAGACCGGCAAGGACGGCCGCTTCTCGTTCGCGGCGGATGCCGCCGGAAAGTACGACCTGCGCGTGACGGCCGAGCACTTCGCGCCCACACAGGTGCAAAGCTGCCTCGCGGGAATCGATCTGGTCGTGCGGCTCTCCCCCGGCGCCGTCGTGCTCGGTGCGATCACGCGCAAGGAGAACGGCGCGCCGGTCGCCGGCGCAGAGGTGCGCTGCCACCAGTACGGCGCGCTCGGCACGTTCGCGAACGGCGCGAGCGACGCGTCGGGACGCTTCCGGTTCGAGGGACTCCCGGCCGCGCGCTTCCATCTGCAGGTGCGCGTCCCCGCCGGCGACCTCGCGGGAGATCAGGTCGAGCTCGAGATCGGTCCGGGAGAAACGAAGACACATGACTTCGCGCTGTCGGCGGGGATCCTCGTCTCGGGCATCGTGACCGACGCCGCGACGACGCGTCCGATCGAAGGCGCCCGCGTCGGCGAGGGCATCGGCATCGCCGACGCGGCCACGACCGACGCCTCGGGGCGCTACCGACTCCGCCTGTTCGAGCCGCACCCGATGGAGCAGATCGTCGTGCGCAAGGACGGCTACGGCGCGAGCGAAGCGCAGGTGGGGGCGGTGTCGGGCGACGCGATCACGTTCGACTTCGCGCTCACGCGCTGCCGCACCTGTCGCGGCCGCGTGCTCGCGACTTCCGGCGATCCGATCGGCGGCGCCTATGTCGCCGCCGTGGCGAGCGACTACCAGACCGGATACCAGCGCATCGACTGGCCCGCGACGAAGAGCGCGGACGACGGGCGCTTCGCGATCACCGGGCTGCGCTCGGACATCCCGCACGCGTTGCTCGTCCACCGCGCCGGCTTCGGCGTCGTGACGTTCGATTTCCCCGACGACGAGAGCGCGCGATCAGACATCGACGTCGGCGACATCGTCCTGCCCGCGGCGGGTTCGATCTCGGGCTGCGTCGTCGACGAGATCGGCGCGCCCGCGGCGCGAATCGAGGTGACGATGTGCGGAGCGAACGCGGACCGCTACCGGCTGCGCGCGCCCGCGCGTTCGGGCGAGAAGCTCGAGCCGCGCGTGTGGTTCTACGTCGACGAGCGGCGCGACGTCACCGACGCGGACGGGCGCTTCCGCTTCGACGACCTGTGCGCCGCGTCCTTCGAGCTGAGCGCGTCGCGCGGAGACCGGCGGCCGACCGCGTCGGCGGCGGTCGCGCTCGCGGACGGCGAACGCCGCGACGGCCTCCGCCTCGTCCTGCCCGGCCGCCTCGAGATCCGCGGCGTCGTGAGCGACACGTCGGGCGCGCCGCTGCACAAGGTCGTCATCGAGATCCGCTCGGAGCCGCAGAACAACGGCATCTCCGCGGAGCGTACGCTAGAAGACGGCTCGTTCCGCTTCGACGGCCTCGTCGCGGGCGACTACTCGCTCCTGGTGAGGAACGGAGACGCGCGCGTGAACGGGGCGACGAAGAGCTACGTGTCGCAGCGCAAGCGCCACGTCGCGGCCGGCACCACGAACGTGTCGTTCGTGCTC
>CAZOLL010000283.1:0-5952 GCA_964580365.1 uncultured Phycisphaeraceae bacterium | reverse complement strand
CGCGTGCTCGTGCCCATGCTCGTGCCCGTGCTCGTCGGAGGCGTGTTCGTCGGGCGTCGCGGCGTCGTGCGACTCGGCGCCCGTCTCGGCGCCCGCTTCCATCTCGTGCGGCTCTTCCGACTCGGCGTCGGAGGACTCCGCGCCGCCCCCCACTTCCTCGAGGTTCGACTCCGGCTCCGCGTCGAGATCTGCGTCGAGATCGTGAGCCGGGTCTCCGGCGTCGCCCGCGTCGTCGGCCGGATCGACCGCTTCGTCGCGATCGGCCGCTTCGGCCTCGTCGCTCTCGGGCTCGTCCTCGCGCTCGGACTCCTCCGCGCTCGCCTGGCCGCGCTCGAAGACCGAGCCGTCAGCGACGTCCGAGACGTGCAGGAAGCCGTGTCGCGGACCGCCGAACTCGACGAACGCGGCGCCGATCGACGGCTCGACGTTCGTCACGCGGCCCTTGTAGATGTTCCCCAGGCACGACCCGACAGAGATCCGTTCGACGTAGTACTCCTCGAGGATGCTCCCCTCGACGATCGCCACCCGGATCTCTTCCGGTTCGGCCGCGTTGATCAGCATCTTGCGGGACATCGAATCCCCCCTCGTCGGCCGTCGTCAGCGGTCGGGTCCGGCTCGCGGGCGAGCCCGACCGTCCGACGCCGTCGAGAAGTGCGGAGCGCACGCGTCCGTTCACCCCGCGGAGAGCTCGCGCTGCTGCGTCACCCGGCGGCGTCGGTCGGTCCGACCGGCGCGTCGCCTGAGTGCTTCGTGGCAGCATCTGTTTCTCCGGAGAACCCGCGGGCCTTCAAGCGCTCTCTGACGCGCTCGATGCACTCGCGGATGCGGGGCGGACGTCCGTCCGCTCCATCTCCCACCAGTTCGAGGATCACGCACGCTCCGTGGGCGACGGCGCGGGAGAAACGCACGTCACCGCATTCGCGGAGCGAGGTGGCCGCGGCCTCTGCCGCGGCTTGACCGTCCTTCACCGGGATCGAGAGCCACGTGGACCCGCTCGCTGGCGGCGCGGCACCTTCCTCGGCACGTGAGATCCGGAGACCGTCCGGCATTTCCGCCGCGAGCCGCGACTCGACCTCCTTCACGGGGATCGAGGCGTCGACGCGGAGTCCGAACCAGTCGCCCTGGGATGCCACGCCAACCGGCACGGCGGCGGGCATCCGCACCCGAACGCGCGGATTGAATCCGGCGGTGTACTCGACTTCGATTCCGCTGCGGCGGATGGCGCGCTCGACGACCCGGAGGAAGTCGAGATGGGACAGGAATCGCGCGTCGCCGTGGCGCTCGAAGTAGACCCTCACTGCGCGTCCGGGCATCTCACGGGGCGCACCTTAAGGTCGCGCTCCTGCTCAAGCAAGGATTGCGGAGAGCGTTTCTCTCCACGCCCGCCGCCCCGTGCGGCGCGCTCGACCACCGGCCGCCCGGAAACGGCTGCGGGCCGGCCCGAGACCCGCGTGGGGACTCGGACCGGCCCGCTGGAACGAAGAATCGCGGTGCGGTCAGCCGCCGCGCTGCTCGCCGTTCTCCTGCTGCATCCGCGCCCACTCTTCCTCGGCCGCCGAGGACTCGGCGTTCAGCTTGCCCTCGAGATCCTCCGCGCTCTGCTGGAGACCGCGGATGATCGTCGGGGTGAGGAAGACGAGCAGGTGGTTGTGCGACTCGCCGTCCTGCGTGCGGCGGAAGAAGAAGCCGAGGAACGGCAGGTCGCCGAGCCACGGCACCTTGTTCACGAGCTTCGACTTGCGGTCGGTGATCAAGCCGCCGATCTCGCCGGTCTGGCCGCTCTCGAGCATCATGTTGGTCACGACCGTCTGCGACGTGACCTGCGGCAGGGAGATCGTCGCCGGCTCGGTCCCGAAGAGGTTGAAGCCTTCGAGGTCCGGGTCGGTGGTGCCCGACAGGAAACGCGCCTGCGGGATCACGGTCATCGCGATCTTGTTCGTGTTCGGGATGACGTGGGGAATGATGAGGAGCTGGAAGCCGGTCTCGACCGGCGAGTTCTCTGCTTCCTTCACCGCGAACGCGAGGCCACCGGCCTGGTTGGTGGAGGCCTCGGTCTCGGCGTACCGGATGATGTCGCCGACGAAGACCGTCGCTTCCTGGTGGTCCAGGGTGATGATGCGCGGGGCCTGGACGACCTCGACGTGGTTCTGCGTCTGGTTCAGACGCACGGCGAGCCGGACGCTGCGGAAGTCGAGCAAGCCCGTCTTCAGCGTCTGGTCGTCGATGAACGCGCTGTCGTCGAACGGACCGTTGTTCCCGAGGGCGTCGGTGCCCGGGAAGATGTCGTCGTCGAAGCCGCCCTCACCGAGGTTGAACGGCACCTTCGACGGGATCGCCGCGCCGTTGAACGTCGCCGTCACCTCTTCCGCGCCCATCGCGAGGTCGAGGTTGTCGGTGTCGGTCGTCGTCACGAACTTCACGTCGATGAAGATCTGCGCGGGCTCGACGTCGAGCTTCTCCACGATCTCCTGGATGCGGTCGAGGACCGGCTTCGTGTCCTTCAGGAAGATCGCGTTCTGCTTGTCGAAGTAGTCGATGTCGCCGCTCTTCGAGAGCAGCTTCTTGATCGCGTACAGGAGCGGGAAGTCCTGCGGGCGCAGCGCCGACATGCCGCCCTGGTTGGCGCCGCCGGGGACCGCGGCCGACGTGCCGCCCTTCGCCGCGGCGAAGTCCGTCTTCACGGCGAAGTCGGTCTTGATCGTCGCGATGTACGGAGCGCGCGGACGGAGGTATTTCAACTCGATCACGCGGCTCTCGAGCTGCTCGGTGAGCGCGGCGGAGGTGACGACGCGCAGCACGCCGCGCTCCTCCTCCACCACGTGGTAGCCGAGCGTCTTGACGACGTTGTCGAGCGCGTCGCGCCACGGCTTGTCCTTGATCTCCATCGTCACGAGGCCCTTCACGTCGGGCGCGATGATGATGTCGGCCTCGGCGGCCTTCGCGATGGCCTGGATGACGCGGCGGATGTCCTCGTCCTGGAAGGAGAAGGTCACGCGCGGCGGCTTCTCCACCTTGAACACGCGGCCGCGCGTCTCGACGACGACGCAACCCGCGTTCTCGGCGACGAGGCCGAGCGCCTCGCGCCACGGCACGCCGGAGAAGGCGATGGTCACGCGTGCGTCGACGCCGGGCGCGAGCAGGATGTTCGCGCCGGAGCGATCACGAATGACCTTCAGCACGTCCGCGAGGGGACGATCCTTCACGTCGATCGAGACGGTCGCGCCATCATCGACCGCGCCGGGGATCTGTTCGCCCGGGCCGAAGACCTGCGCCGAAACCATCGACGAAGAGCCGCACCAAACCAGCGCAGCGAGAACCGCCATCAAGTGGCGGAACTTGCACGTCCGCATCCTCAGCCTCCCTCACGTGGACCGCCCATTGCCGGCGTAGTTACGGCAGGCGGGTCCAATGCCATGCGCGGCGTTGTACCAGCGCGAACACGTGATTTCGAGAAATCCGTAGAGAACTCGCAAACCCGCCTCCTGCCACTGAGGACGGAAGGCGGGCTTGCTTTCGAGCGGTTCCGAACCGGACCGGGGGATCGGCCGGCGGGCGGCACCTGGGGGTCTGCGAGTCAGCGGGTCAGCGCGCGCGGGCCAGAACGACGCCCTTGTAGCGGAACTCGACGCGGTCGACCGCGATGTGGTGGACGACGAGGTCGTCCTCGACGTTCTCACCCTCGCGGAGCACGCGGCCGTTCACCACCACGACCGAGCCAGCGTCCTGCACCACGGCGCCCTTGATCTCGATCGCCTTCTTCGCGAAGTCCATCGCGACCTCGGCCTCGAGCTTGCATCGGTCGATCTGCTGCAGGAGCGCCGCGCCTTCGGCGCCGACGAGCTTCGTGTCGATGCGGCCCGCGATGATCTTGTGCTTCTGGATCACGCTCGCATAGCTGCCTTGCTGCAGCATCTGACGCATGTCCTTCGCGAAGCGGCGCAGGTCCTCGAGCGTCGCGGCCGCGGTGGCCATCGTGTCGCGGCCGGTCATCTGCTTCAGGATCGGCATCACGTCGCGCTCGATGCTGCGGCGCAGCGAGAGGTCGGTCACGCCCGTGTCCGCGAGCGAGCGCTCGAGGTCGGCCTGGAGCTGCGCGACCTTCGTGTCGACTTCCGTCTCGAGTTCGAGCCTTCGGATGAAGTTCGTGTCGCGGCTCGAGATCGCCTCGGCGAGGACCGACAGGGCCTGCGCCTGCGCGACCAGCGAATCGACGAGCGCCTTCTGCTCCGGATACGGCAGGCCGCCGTTGCCTTCGTCGGCCACGCGACGGCGCGGATCGACGAACGGGTCGCGGCGCAGCGGATTCGGCACCAGCTTGTAGTGCTCGACGCGGATGTCCGAGCGACGCGTCGCGATCTCGTCCTTCAGGGCGTCGCGGCGCTTCTCGTAGTTGATGATCGTCGTGCCCTTCGCGGGGTCGTCATTGCCGCGATAGGAGTAGGTCTCGAGCTCGACGGAGATCTCGTGGCGCACGTCCTCGCGCGCCATCTCCTTCTCCCAGTCGCCCGACTTCACGTCGAGCGACGTGACCTTCACGAAGCGCTCGTATCCCTCGCACAGCGAGAGGAACTGCAGGAATTCGGAGACGTTCGCGACCATCTTGGTCTTGTAGATGACCTTGTCGAACACGTCCTTCGTCTTACTCGTGTCCTTCTCGGGTTTGAGCGAGTCGATGCGGGCGTGCGACTCCTCCGCGAAGTCGTTCAGCTTGTTGACGAACTCGTTCACTTCCTTCGTCGAGGGAAGGATCTTCACGAGCTCGGACACGTTTTCGCGGAGGCAGATGACGTCGGTCTCGAGCGCGGGGATGCGCGCGATCTTTGCGTCGGCGATCTGCTCCTGCTTGTCGAGCTCTGCGAGCTCGTCGCGGGAGATCCGGTACTGGTCGTACATCCAGTACCCGGCGCCGGCGCTCAGGCCGATCGTGGCGAGGTAGCCGAGGATCAACAGCAGGGCGTGCTTCTTCATCTCGAAAGCCACTGGATTCGACCTCCGCTCACTTCGACGCCGGGGGGGTGGCCGCAGGCCGCGCGCCCGCCGGAGCCTTCTTCTTGTCCTTGTCCTTGCCGCCGCTCTTGTCCTTCAACCCGAGCTTGAACTCGAACTGCCACGCCTGCTGCGGGTCGAAGTCCTCGTCCGTCACAACCTCGCCGGCGGGGTCCGAGATGCTCTCGAACTCCTTGAAGAAGTCGCCGCGCGCGACGTCGCTGTGGAAGTTGGAGAGCTTCTTCAGCTCGGCCGTCGACGAGAAGCCCTTGATGTTGCAGCCCGCGTTGCGGGTGCCCGAGCTCATGTCGACCGAGAGCTGGTTCATCCAGACCGTGTGGCGGTCCTGCTCGGCCGGCGTGTCGATGATCGACGCCAACTGGTCGAGCTTCTTGGTCCACAGGATCCGGCTCTCGCCGAACGTCTTGATGTGGTCGAGCCGCGACGTGTACTCCTTCTTCTCCGCCTCGAGGCGGTCGGAGTACTCGGCCTGCGGCTTCTTGCCGTCGAACACTTCCTGCGCCGACGCGACGTCCGCGCGCGCGGAGCCGACGATGCCGAACCACGCCCAGCCGGCGCCCGCGGCGCACAGCGAGAACAGTCCGGCCAGGCCGACCGTCGCGATGAAGATCGCGGGCGCCGTGCGTTCGGCGCGCCGGTACTCGGCGGGCAACAGATCGATCTTGATCATCGCGAGGTCTCCTTGGCGATGCGCGACGCGAGTCCCACCGACACCGCGAGCTGCCCCGCGTTCTCGGTCAGCTCGCTGACGTCGACGGCTCCGCCGTCCACGGCGAGGCCGGCGACGGGGTTCCACTTGGAGGTCTTGCGCTCGAACACACGCTCGAGCGTCTCTTCGAGGAGCGGCGTCTTGCAGGCGCCGCCCGAGAGGAACACGTCCTCCACGCGCTCGCCGTCCTGGCGGTCCTCGTAGTAGTCGAGCGAGAGCAGCACCTCGTGCGCGAG
>CAZOLL010000282.1:0-5953 GCA_964580365.1 uncultured Phycisphaeraceae bacterium | reverse complement strand
CGCCGGCGGCGCGTGGGACAACGCGAAGAAGTTCATCGAAGGCGGCGAGCACGGCGGCAAGGGCTCCGACGCCCACAAGGCCGCGGTCGTCGGCGACACGGTCGGCGATCCCTTCAAGGACACGGCCGGCCCCTCGATCAACATCCTGATCAAGCTGATGTGCGTCGTCTCGATCATCGCGGCGCCGTTCCTCACGTGACGCGTCCCGAACCGGCTCCCGCGCGCGCGCCGCGCGTCGATCGCGCGCTCGAAGTCGCTCTCGAGTGCGTGCGTGCGTGTCGCGACAAGAAGGGCGAGGACGTCAAGGTGCTGGACGTCCGCACGAGTCTTGGAATCTCCGACTACTTCGTGCTCGTGACCGGCAAGAACCGCCGGCATCTGCGCTCGATGGCCGACGAGATCCGCCGGCTGCTGCACGGCTTGAAGCGCTCGCCGCCGCGGGAAGAGGGCGGCCACGCCGAGCTCGGTGGCTGGATCCTCCTCGACCTCGGCGACGTGATCGTTCACCTCTTCGATCACGACACGCGCCGCTTCTATGCGCTCGACTCGCTCTGGGCCGACGCGCCGTCGGTGAAGCTGCCCGCCGAGTGACGCGCCGCCGGCCCCCGCCGGTTCGCGCGGTCTCCCGACGAGAGGACCTGTCGAAAAACCGCTCTTCCCCGCAGTGCGGGACTGCGTGCTACACTTCGCCCCGCTCTGCCGGCAGCCTACCGGCACATTGAACTGGGTCGTTCGAGCGATGAAATCTCGAGTCCTCATCCCCGCGACGGCGGCCGTCGTGGTCGTCGCGGCTGTGTGCTACGCGGTCTCGGCCAACTCCCGCGATGCGGGCCGGCCGGCGGTCGACGCGTCGAGCGGGGTCACGCCCGAGACCCGCGCGTCGATTCCGCCCCTTGCGCCGCCCGCGGCCCCCGCGCCGCCCGCCGCGCCCCAACCAGCGCCCATCGAGACGATTCCGCACCCGACCCTTCCCGGCACGCGCATCGAGCCGGGCACGCCGCCGCAGTTCCTGAGCCCGTACCTCGTCGGACAGGTCCCCGCACTCATCAAGAAGGACGGGACGCAGATCTACCGAGGTCTGCCGGGGAGAGCGCAGGTGCGGCAGCCGGACGGAACCTTCAAGGCGCAAGACATCGACTTGGAAATCAAGCCTGCAACCCCGCTTCCCACACCCGACCTCGAGAAGGAGGCGGCGGGGGGCTGAGAGAGGAGATCCGACGCTCGGCGCGCGGGCGTTCCGCGCGACAGGAGACCGGCGTTGACAGGGAACGACATCCCTGGGGCGAGAAAGAACGGACACCCCGCATGCGTTCCATTGCGTTGACATCTTCCATCCTCGTGCTGGCTCTCGCTTCCGCCGCTTCGGGGCAGCAGGAGCTGTATCACTTCGACGGCACGGCCGAGTTCGCTTCGCGCGGCGTCGGCGCCGCGACGGAAAACGTGCTGTGCATGCAGCGCATTCCGGCCGAGCAGTTGATGACGGCCACCACGGTCGACTCGTGGGTCGCGGTCCTCCAGGACCAGAACTACACGACGCCGGAGACCGTGACGCTGCAGTACCGCCGCAACAACCCGGCGAACAACGGCTTCTTCGATCACAACCCGGCGGGCCTCATCGCGACCGTCGCGGTCGGCTCGTTGGCGTTCCCGATGCCGCCGGCGGGCGTCATCAGCGCGGCGCAGCTCACCGTGACGATCACGGGCGGTCTCGCGATCCCCGCGGGCGTCGGCGACCAGGCGACGCCGGCCGGCGACCTCTACGTCGGCATGGAGATGCCGGGCAAGCCCTCGACCGCGGACATCCTCCTCGGTCAGGCCAGCGGCGCGCTCGCGCTGTGCTCGGGCGGCGTCTCGACGGCGGGTGAGCAGTACGACTTGACCCAGGCCGGCTACAACGGCGTCGTCAACCAGCCGGCGATGGGCCAGAGCTGCAACCTGACGACCGGCACCGCGCCGGTCCTCAACTCGGGCAACCGCTCGTGGCGCTGGTCGACCCGCTTCCTCGACGACGTGATGCAGCCGTTCGCGGCCAACGCGGGCGTGTTCACGGGTGCGATCCCATGCCCGGCTCCGGGCGTCGGCGGCGGCACCGGCCTCAACCCGAACTTCGGCTACGCGGGCATCTTCACGGACCTCGCACGCGGCGACGGCATCGGTGTGCGCCACCGAGTGGCCGCGCCCGTCGGCACCGCGTCGCTCCTGTTCGCGTCGTTCGGCACGGTGACCCCGTACTCGGTGTTCGGGCTCGGCGGCAAGCTCGCGCTCGACCCGGCCACGTTGGTCTACACCGGTGCGCTCCTGACCGCGGCGGCGGCCGGCCAACCGGCGACGGTGTCCGACGCGACGTACGGTCCGGCCGTTCTGCCTCCGACGCTCACGGGCACGACCGTCAACTTCCAGGGCATCAAGAACGTCGGCGGCGTGTACACCGCGTCGGCGATGGGCACGATCCGGTTCTGAAGTCGAAGAACCGGTCGTCTCCATGACGCGACGGGCCCCGCTCACGCGAGTGAGCGGGGCCCGTTCGTTGTTCTCGACCGCGCCCCGGCGGGTCGCGGCCGTCGCATCTTTCATTTCGGTCGCGAACTGCCGATAACGTTGGGCGCCGCGCCCTCCGGCACCCGCCTGCCGGCGGCGCGCGCGGAAGGGCAGCGATGGCCGACGTGAACTGGCTCGAGTGGGGTGACTCCGCTTTCGCGGAAGCGAAGCGCCTCGAGCGCCCGGTCTTCCTGTTCCTCGTCGCTTCGTGGTGCCGGTACTGCAAGCGGATGGAGCACGACGTCCTCGGCCGGCCCGAGGTGAAGGAGATCCTCCGCGACCGCTTCGTCTGCGTGCGCGTCGACAAGGACCGACGACCCGAGGTGAACGAGCGCTACTTCCTCGGCGGCTGGCCGACCACGGCCGTGCTGTCGGCGGACGCGGAGCTGATCACCGGCGGCACGTGGTTCAACGCGGACGATCTCGCGCGGCTGCTCGAGCGCGTCGCGCACTGCTACGCCGAGCAACCCGACGTCATCGCGTCGGCCGTGCGCAAGTCGCTGAAGCGCGAGGAGGATCTCGATCGCACCCGCGCGCCGCGGCCCGGCGAGTTGTCGGCGCGCGTCGTCGACAAGGTCGAGCGCGCGATCGTGGAGGAGTTCGACGACGTCCACGGCGGGTTCGGCCAGGGCCAGAAGTTCCCGCACTCCGAGGCGCTCGACTTCGCGCTCCTGCGCTCGATCACGACCGGCAACGCCCATCTGCGGATGGTCGTGGAGAAGACGCTCACCGCGATCGCGGAGTCGCCGCTGCAGGATTCGGTGGAGGGCGGGTTCTTCCGGTATGCCGCGACGCGCGACTGGCGGAAGCCGCACACCGAGAAGCTGCTCGAGACGAACGTCGGTCTCCTGCGCAACTACCTCGAGGCGTACCAGTCGTTCGGCAAGGCCGCGTACCGCACTGCGGCCGAGCGCATCGTCGAGTACCTGCGCGATCACCTGCGTCATCCGGAGGTCGCCGCGTTCTCCGGCTCGCAGGATTCCGACGACGAGTACTACGCGCTCGATCTCGCGGGCCGCCGCACGCGCACGCCGCCTGCCGTCGACGCGACCGTCTACGTGAACTGGAACGCCGCCGCGGTGTCCGCGCTGTTCAAGGCCGCCGCCGTGCTCGAGCAGCCGTCGTGCCTCCGCCTCGCGCGCGAGACGCTCGAGTTCCTCATCGAGCAGTGCTACGACCCCGGCCGCGGCATGTACCACTACTACGACGGCGAGCGCCACATCCTCGGCCTCCTGTCGGACCAGGGCTTCATGGCGCGCGCGCTCTTGCACGCGACGCAGTTCACCGGCGAGCGGCGCTACCTCGAGGTCGCGGAAGACCTGCTCAAGATCCTCGTCGCGCGGCAGACGGCGACGCACGGCGGCTTCTACGACATCCGCGTCGAAGGCAACGCCGTCGGCTCGCTGCGCCGCCGCAAGCAATCGATCCTCGAGAACGGACTGATCGCGGAGGTGTTCCTCCGCGCCTACCACCTGACGATGCGCGAGGAGTACCGCGAGACGGCCGCGCGCACGCTCGCGCTGTTCGCCGAGGACTACCACCTCTACGGCTACTTCACGTCGGGCTACGGCCGCGCGGTCGACCTCTTCCTGAATCCTCCGGTGCACGCGGTGATCGTCGGTCCGCGCGACGCCGAAGGCACCGGCGCGTTGATGCGCGCGGCGAATCGCATCTACCTGCCCAGCAAGCTGGTGGAAGTGCTCGACCCCGCCGTCGACGAGGACCTGCTGTCGCGGTTCGAGCTGCCGAAGACCGACGCGCCGACCGCGTACGTCACGGTGGGGCGGGCCCACGTCGGGTTCGTCACCGACCCCGAACAGGTCGAAGCCCTGATGATCCGCGCCGGCCGGCTCGCCGCGCCACCCGCGCGATGACGGCCACCGCCGAACGCGTCGACACCTTCGAGGTCCTGGTCAGCGTCGGCAAGGCGCGCCGGATCCGCAGGGTCGTGCTCGCGGAGTCTGGCCTCGCGAAGGGCGATCACGTCGTGGTCACCACCGAGCGCGGCACCGAGATCGGCACGCTCGTCGAGGCGCCGCGCGCGCGCGGCGGCGCGCCGGCGAAGAAGGCGGCCATCCCGCTCGAGCAGATGGACGCCGACCAGTTCTGGCGCCACCTCGCCGACAAGCGCGAGAAGAAGGAAGCCGAAGCGAACCTCGGCAACGAGCCGGACGCCGCGATCGACACGACCGACGGCACGGGGCCGGCGCCTCTCGAAGCGTCGTTCGTCCGGCGCGCGAGCGCCGCGGACGTCGCCTCGATCAACGAGATCCTCGAGACGCGCGAGCCGGACGAGTTCGCGTTCTTCAAGGCGAAGATCGCGGAGCTCTGCCTGCCGATGAAGCCGGTGCAGGTCGAACACGTGCTCGGCGGCGAGCGGATCCTGTTCTTCTTCACCTCCGAGGAGCGCGTCGACTTCCGCGCGCTCATCCCGCTGCTCGCGCGGCGGTTCGCGTCGCGCGTCGAGCTGCGTCGCATCAACCCGCGCGAAGCGCAGGCGATGCAGAAGGGCGTCGGCGTCTGCGGGCGCGAGCTGTGCTGCTCGACGTGGCTCAAGGTCATCGAGCCGGTGACCGTGAAGATGGCGCGCGACCAAGGCCTGCCGGTGAACGACGACTCGAACCTCGGCGCGTGCGGCCGGCTGCGCTGCTGCCTGCGCTACGAGCTGCCCGGCACGCCGAAGACCGGCCACGGCGGCTGCGCCGGCTGCTCGACGAAGAAGCGATGACCGAGATCCTGCACGGCCGAAAGGTCGCGGACGCGATCGAGGCCGAGCTGAAGGCAAAGCTCGCCGCGCGGAGCGAAGTCCGTCCGTGTCTCGCAGTGTTCGTGTTCGGCGACGATTCGCCGTCGCACGTCTACGGCGCCATGATCTCGCGCGCGTGCGCGCGCGTCGGCGTCGGCGTTCGCGTGTTCGAGCACCCGGCGGGCACGTCGCGCGCGGGCGCGTTCGCCGCGATCGAGCGGGCGAACACGGACCCGGCGATCCACGGCATCATCGTGAAGCGCCCGCTTCCCGGCGCGCTCGCCGACGAAGCGCTGCTGCAGCGCATCGCGCCCGCGAAGGACGCCGACGGTTGCTGCTTCGAGAACGTCGGGCGGCTCGCTGCCGCGGAGTCCGGCGACTTCCCCGTCCCGTGCACGCCCGCGGGCGTGCTGGAGCTGCTCGCGCGCAGCGGCCGCTCGATCGACGGCAAGCACGTCGTGGTGCTCGGTCGCAGCGCGACGGTGGGGCGGCCGCTGGCCGTCCTGCTCGCGAGTAAGCGCGCCGGCGCGAACGCCACGGTCACCGTCTGCCACACCGGAACGCGCGATCTCGCCGCGCACGTGCGCCGCGCAGACGTCGTCGTGACCGCGATCGGCTCGCCCGGCTTCCTGCGCAAGGAGATGGTCGCGCCTGGCGCCGTCGTGGTCG
>CAZOLL010000281.1:0-5958 GCA_964580365.1 uncultured Phycisphaeraceae bacterium | reverse complement strand
GGGCTCTCCGGTCTCGCGTCCGCGTTGTTCGGGCTGGTCGCCGTGCGTCTCGTGGGCGACGGACGCCGCGCCGGCGATCCATGGCGTGCGATGCTGGCGATTGCGTTCTGCATCGGCTTCGCACTGAAGATCGGCTTCGAGTGGACCACGCACGAACCGGTGTTCGTGTCCGACTTCGGCGTCGCGGTCGACCCGGTACCGCTCGCGCACGCGGTGGGGCTCCTGGTCGGCGCCACGATCGGCGCTGCGGAGGAAGGAGGCGCGCGGCGGGCCGCCACGGCGCTCGCCCGGTAGACTGCCGGACTCGATTTCGGAGTCCACCGCATGATGCGCCGCATCGCCGTCCCGCTCGCCGTCGTCTTCGTCTGCTCGTCGATCGCGGTCGCGCAGAACTCGTCGGACCCCGTCTCGGTCACGCCGACCCCGCAGCCAAGCCCGGAGCTGAACGAGATCTTCACCGAGTTCGCCGCCGCCGAGGACAAGGGCGACGAAGCCGTCGACAAGGTCTTCCGCGAGCACCCCTACGAGGTGATCTTCCTGGTCGACCGCAACCTCGAGGGCTGGCTCTCGGAGCAGGAGAAGCCCGCAGGCGAGCGCGTCGCGGACTCCGAGAAGATGTTGAAGCGCGCGCTCTACGCGGCAAGTCGCGCCGACGCGGTTTTCGACGTGAAGGCGTACTCGAGCTACGCGAACGCGTGGAAGGGTTGGACCCCCGAGCAGCGCCTGCGCTTCCGAAATGGGCAGGGGGAGTTCCAGAACGGGTCCGAGGCGCTGAAGGCGAAGCAGATCGACGCGGCGCGCAAGCACTTCGCCGCGGCTCTCGCCGCCGCGAACGACGTGGGCGACACGTGGGGGATCGCGCAGGCGGAGCAGAAGCTCGGCGACATCGCCTTCGGTTCCGGCGATCTCGCGTCCGCTGAGACCCACATGAAGAAGTCGCTCGAGCTCTTCGGCGCGATGCGCCACATCGGAATGCTGCGTTCGCTGCGCGGCCTCGCCGCGCTCTACGAGCGCGAGGGCAAGAACAAGGAAGCGCTCGCCGCGCTCGAGAAGATGGTGGCCGTCGCCAACGAAGCCGATCGCGGCGAGGCCGCTCAGAAGGTGAAGGCGGACATCGAGCGCTTGCGGCAGGCGATCGCTGCCGGGCCTGCCGGCGGCAGCCCGGAGCAGCGCGGCGGCTGACCGCTACGCGAACGCCGACTCGAGCTGGGTGAGCACCTTCTTCTCGGCGTCGGAGACCTTGCTCGTCAGGCCGAGCAGACCGCCCGCGGCGGCGGCGACCTTGTGCGCGCGGCCGACGATCTCGGACTTCAATTGCGCGCGCGCGGCGGCGTCGAGCTTCGCGCACAGCGCCTTCGTGTAGGCCGCCCACGTCCTCGCGAGCTCGGGGCCGGGTCGCGCGGCGAGCCAGTTGTCGAGCAGCGCGTGCGCCGAGGTGCCGGGCTTCACGCCGGACTCGTCGGCGCTCTTCAGCACGGCGGCGCGCTCTTTCGGGTCGAGCGTCCCGTCGGCCCACGCGACCTCGACCAGCGGCACCAGCGAGAACGCGGTGACCGCCGTGGCATCGACCTTCTGCGCGATCAGCGCGTCGAGGACCTGCGGGTTCGAGATGCCGGTCGCCTTGGTGAGCTCCGCGCGGCCCATCGTCCGCTGATGCTCTTCCTTGAGCTTGGCGAGCAGCTTCTCGTTCTGCTTCCGGAAGAACTCCTCCTCGAGAGCCCTGCCGCGGTCTTCGAGCTGGTCGGACATGAACGCCTCCGTGGTTGCCGGGCCGCACAGGTTAGCGGCGGACGCGTCGAGGGTTAGACTCCGCGCGCCCGGATTCGAAGCCGGGATCTCGATCTCCGGAGGAGAGAAACATGTTCCGAATCGTGGCGTCGCTCGGGGTCGCTGCGTCGCTCTGCGGAGTCGCACGCGCCGACACGATCCGCGTCCCGCAGGACCAGACCTCGATCAACGCGGCGATCGGCGTCGCGAACCCCGGCGACGTGATCCTCGTCGACGCGGGCACCTACGCGGAGTCCGTCCTGATCGACTCGAAGTCCGACATCACCGTCAAAGGCTCCGGCAAGGTGAGGATCCAGCCGCCGGCGGGGCCGGGCATCACGGTCTCGGGCTCGAACGACATCACGCTCACCAAGCTCGTCGTCGAGGACGCGGAGCAGCAGGGCATCAAGATCTCCGATTCGTCTCCGGTGCTCGTCTCGAAGTGCACCGTGTTGCGCAGCGGCTCCGCGGGCGTGGAGATCCAGTCCGCGAGCGAATGCACCGTCACGAAGTGTCGGATCGAGCGCGCGGGCGGCGACGGAGTGCTGGCGAACAAGGCCTCCGCGATCCGCGTGTCGAAGAACCGCATCGTCGAGTCGAGCGGCGACGGCGTCGCGTTCTCCGCCGGAGGCCCGAACGAGGTCGACGACTCGTTCATCCAGAAGAACGTGATCGACACCACGGGCGAAGACGGCATCGAAGTGCGCGGTGACAACAATGTCGTCGAGAAGAACAAGATCTCCGACTGCAACGCGAGCGCGTTGCTGCAGGACTTGGCCGGGCCGATGTCGATGACCGGGAACGTCTTTTCGAAGAACCGCGTGACCGATTGCAGCGCCGCCGGGTTCGCGTTCGGCGACACGAACACGTGGGAGAAGAACCGCGCGAAACGCGTGGAGACCGGTTTCTTCGTCACCGTCGGCTCGCAGGGGATCGTCTTCGAGAGGAATCGCGTCACGAAGGCGTTCTTCGACGGGTTCAACGTTTCCGGGCTGACGTCCGACACGATCCTCACGCGCAACAAGGCGAAGCGCTGCGGCGACGACGGTTTCCAAGTGTCCGGGTCGGAAGGCACCTACGAGAACAACACCGCGAGCAGGTCGGGCGAGAACGGCTTCGAGGTCGGCGGCATTCAAAACGTCTTCACCGGGAACAAGGCGTCGAAGAGCGGCAACTTCGACGCGCTCGACTCGAGCGGCGGAATGAACGACTACACCGACAACCAATTCGGCACGACGAGCGGGATCTGAGCGGGGCGAGCGACTGGGGAGACCGCACATGAAGATCGTCGTCCCCGGCGGCAGCGGCCAGATCGGGACGTTCTTCGCGCGCGCTCGGCATGCGGCGGGGGACGAAGTCGTCGTGCTGTCGCGCGCTCCGTCGGCCGCGCCGTGGCGGACCGTCGCGTGGGACGCCCGCGGCGGCGGCGCGTGGGAAGCCGAGCTCGACGGTGCGGACGTCGTGCTGAACCTCGCCGGCCGCAGCGTGAACTGCCGCTATGGCGCGAAGAACCAGGCGGAGATCATCGCGTCCCGCGTCGACTCCACGCGCGCCGTCGGCGCCGCGATCGCGAAAGCGAAGCGCCCGCCGCGCGTCTGGCTGCAGGCGAGTACGGCGACGATCTACGCGCACCGCTTCGACGCGGCCAACGACGACGAGACCGGCATCATCGACCGCGCTGAGTCGAATGCGCCGCCGACGTGGCGCTTCAGCATCGACGTCGCGACGCGTTGGGAACGCGCGGCCCAGGAGTTCGCGACCGGCGCGACGCGTCTGGTCCTGCTGCGGTCGTCGCTGGTGCTGAGCCCCGATCGCGGCGGCATCTTCGACGTGCTGCTCGGCCTCGTGCGCCGCGGACTCGGCGGCCGCGCGTCGGACGGCCGCCAGTTCGTCTCGTGGATCCACGACCGCGACTTCCTGCGCGCGCTCGACCACGTCATCGCGGACGGCTCGCTGTGCGGGCCGTTGATCGTCGCGGCGCCGGAGCCACTGCCGAACGCGGAGTTCATGCGCGCGCTGCGCGAGGCCGCGGGCGTCCGAATCGGCCTCCCCGCGACGAAGTGGATGCTCGAGATCGGCGCCCTCTTCATGCGCACGGAGACCGAGTTGTTGCTGAAGAGCCGGCGCGTCTTCCCGAGCCGGCTGCTCGCGTCGGGTTTCCGCTTCGAGTTCCCGCACTTCCAAGACGCGGCGCGCGATCTCTACGCGCGCTGGCGCGCGAACCGACGCGCGTCGGGGTGACTCAGACGCGCGGCGCGGCGAGCAGCATCCACGTGCCGGTGCCGGCCGCGACGATCGTGAGCGCGAGCGTCGCGATCGCGACCTTGTTGTGCACGCCGCGCCACTTGCGGTCGAGCAGCGTCATCACGCCAGTGACGAGCGGGAGCACGTAGGCCGCCGTCGCGACCTTCGCGATCCACAGGTGGATCGGCGTGATCGGGCCCGCGGCATGCAGGTCGTAATGGTGGCCGAGCGCCTTCGCGAACGCGATCGTCGTCGCGAGCGCGCCGACCGTCGCCGCGACCGACGTGAGGTGGATCGCGAGCCGCGCGCGCTTCCCCGACCAGACGACGACCCCGAGGAGCACGAGCGTCGCGCCGAACGAGCCGAGGAAGCCGATGGTGGCGTCGATGCCGAACATGAAGGCGGAGCAGGCTACCCAGCTCGCGCGAGATCTTCGACGCGCTGTACACTCTCCCGTTCGCGACCGCGCCGGAGGTGTCGGATGCAGAACGACATGAAGGATCTCGCCCCGCTGTACCAGCAGCACGTCGCCGCGCTGACCGCGGCCTACGCGTCGGTGTTGGGCCGCTCGGGGTACGACGGCGTCGTCATCCACTCCGGCTCGCCGAAGCGCCGCTCGATGTTCGACGACCAGGATTGGCCGGTGCGCGCGACGCCGCACTTCCAGCACTGGCTGCCGCTCGTGTGGCCGCACTCCGCGCTCGTGATCGAGCCGGGCAAGAAGCCGAAGCTCGTGTGGAACGTCGACCTCGGCTTCTGGGAGCGGCCGATGCTCCCGGAGAGCAACCACTTCTGGAGCGCGTTCGACGTCGTCGAGGTGAAGGACGCGACGAAGCTGAAGGACTCGATCCCGCGCGGAAAGCGCCTCGCGTTCATCGGCGAGGACACGGCCGACGCGACGAGTTGGGGCTTCGCGGCGAGCGACGTGAACCCCGCGGCGCTGCTCGCGGAGCTCGACCGCCTGCGCGTGAAGAAGTCGGCGTACGAAAGGCTGTGCATCCGCGAGGCGAACCGCCGCGCGTGCGCGGGCCACGCGCGCGTGCTGGCCGAGTTCGAGAAGGGCGACCACAGCGAGCTGAAGCTGCACCTGCTCTACCTCGAAGCGACCGCGCAGGACGATCCGGAGACGCCGTACAAGAACATCGTCGCGCTCGGCGAGCACGCCGCGACGCTGCACCACGTCGGCTACTCGCGAAAGGCGGAGGGCGCGCAGTCACTCCTGCTCGACGCCGGCGCGCGCTTCTGCGGCTACGACAGCGACATCACGCGCACCGCGTGCAAGGGCAAGGGCACCGCCGCCGACGTGTTCCGCGCGCTGATCGCGAAGATGGAAGCGCTGCAGCAGGAGACCTGCCGGCGCGTCACGGTCGGCAAGCCCTACCAGGACCTGCACAACCAATCGCACGAGCTGCTCGCGCCGATCCTGCGCGACCTCGGCATCGCGAAGGGCAGCGACCAGGAACTCGTCGCGAGCGGCGTCACCCGAAAGTTCCTCCCGCACGGCCTCGGCCACTCGCTCGGCCTGCAGACGCACGACGTCGGCTGCGCGGCAATCAAGCCCGAGGCGAGGAACCCGTTCCTCCGCAACACGACCGACGTCGCACCGGGCCAGTGCTTCACGATCGAGCCGGGTTGCTACTTCATCGACTCGTTGCTGGACGAGCTGCGCGCGAGCGACGCGGGGAAGTGCGTGGACTGGACGCTGGTGAACGAGCTGAAGAAGTTCGGCGGCGTGCGCATCGAGGACGACCTGGTCGTGGGGGAGCGCGGGACGGAGAACCTGACGCGGGAGTTCCTGGGGGGGTGAGCGGGAGGTGCTTGGACGGTGTCGGCGGCGGAGGACACGAAGCACACGAAGAGGTGCGCGCCGCGCACGCCGGACGCTGGGCGTACTGGGGACGCGGAGGCGCCGGACTTCGTCCGGCGGTTTCCTGCGGGAGTCTCGCG
>CAZOLL010000280.1:0-5966 GCA_964580365.1 uncultured Phycisphaeraceae bacterium | reverse complement strand
AGGTGCTGGGGCCGCATCGAGCACGCGGGGTTCGAACGCGGGCAGGAGCCGCTCCGTGTGGTCGCGGCTCGGTAACGGCTCGCGCACGACGGTGCGTCCGTTCGCGGCGAGCCCGGCGAAGAGGAGCGCGCTCTTCACCTGCGCGCTCGCGACGGCGAGCTTGTGTTCGTGCGCGATCAGCGGTCGCTTTCCGGTGACGCGAAGCGGAAGCACGTCGGCGCCCGCGCCTCCCGTCGCGCTCTCGATCACGGCCCCCATCGAGCGCAGCGGATCGACGACGCGCGCCATCGGTCTGCGGCGCAGCGACGCGTCGCCGTCGATCTCGAACACTCCGGCGCGACCGGCGAGCAACCCGAGGAGGAGGCGCGCCGTGGTCCCCGAGCCGCGGCAGTCGAGCTTCGCGGATGCGCCGAGACGTCCGTTCGTGACCGCGTGGCCGCTGATGCGACACACGCCCGCGTCGCGGGCGACGAACGCTCCGAGCCGCTCTGGGCACGCGAGTGCGGCGGACACGTCATCGGAATCCGGAACGTTCTCGAGGACGCTCTCGCCGTGCGCGATCGAGGCGAGCAGCACTGCGCGCTGGGCGATCGACTTGTCGCCGGGGACGCGGACCACGCCGATGAGGGGCGGCGCGGGACCGCGCACGATCAGCCGGTCGGATCCTCGCGCGCTCACTCCTCGAGCCGGCGGTAGTACTCGGTCTCGCGCTTGTCGATCGGCGCGGCCTCGGTGAGGAACAGGCCGATCAAGTTGCAGCCGGCGCGATCGAGGACGGCGCGCGCGCGGTCGGCCTGGTCCTTCAGCGTGCGGCCGATGCGCACGACGAGCAGCACGCCGTCGAGACGCGAGCCGAGCACGGCGGCGTCGGTGTAGGGGTTGACGGGCGGCGTGTCGCAGATGATGTGCGTGTAGTCGCGCTTCAACTCGTCGAGCAGGTCCTCGATGCGATCCGACGCGAGCAGCTCGGCGGGGTTGCGAGGCTCGCGGCCCGCGCGGATGACGCTGAGGTTCGAGACCTTCGTCTCCGACAGGACGGAGCGCAGGTCGGTCTGGTCCTGCAGAAGCTCGGAGAGACCCTTGCCCTCGTCCATGCCGAGCAACGACGCGATGCGCGGCGCGCGGAAGTCGGTGTCGATGAGGCACACGCGCTTCGCGGGCGCTTCGGCGATGCAGATCGCGATGTTCACCGCAGTGACGGACTTGCCCTCGCCCTTCATCGCGGAGGTGATCGCAAACGAGCGCGAGCCGCGCTTCTGGCCCTTCTGCGCCTTCTGCCCGCCTTGGTCCATCGCGAGCACGTTGGTGCGGAAGGCACGGTACTGCTCGGACTGCAGTGACTTCGGCTCGTGGTAGACGACGATGTGCGGATCGATCGAGAGGTCGGTCAGGACGACGACCGGACCCGGCTCCTGGCCGGCGTTCTCGGGGTCGGGTCCTGCGTTCATGCGCACTCCGTGCCTTGCGAAGTCGGGAGCAATCTCGAAACGACCGCGCGCAGTCTAGCGGCGTCGATTCGGCGATCCCCAAGCGATTTGTCGGCGCGGCGCCGGCCCAAAGAAAACGCGCGGACTGCTATATTGCGCGCCCTTCCTGACTGCCGAGAAGGCCGCGCCGAGAAGACGCACAAGAAGACGCACAGACGAAACCCGCAGACGAAGAGGACAATGCTCGGACTCGCCCAATCCCTGTTCCGCATGTTCCGCGAGCATTCGGACGTCGTGCCGGTCTCGCGTTTGAAGAAGCAGGGCGTTCGACAGGTCACGGTCCTCGACTGGAAGCGCATCCAGGAGCTGCTCTCTGCGGCGGTCGAGGAAGCGCTCGCGAAGCGCGGCGTCGAGCTGTCCCCCGAGGCGCTCAAGTCCGTGAATCAGGAAGCGCGCGAGGCCTTTGCGCGCCTCGTCGAGCAGCGCGACCACATGCAGGGCCAGCGCGACGAGATGCAGGTCCAGCGCGACCGGTATCGAGACACGGCGAAGTCGCTCGAACGCGAGAAGGGCGAGCTCGAGAAGAACATCGAGGCGCTCTGCGCGGAGCTCGGGCGCGAAACGGACCAGCTCGCGATCGAGCGCCGGCGCCGCGTCACGGCCGCCGACGTCGTCGTCGACGCCGCGGGCATGGCCGCGTTCCGCGACCGCCTGCATGACGAGCTCGTCCGCATGTTCCGCGGCGAGGAGCGACGCGGCGACGGCCTCGTCGCCGACGACGTCGCCGCCCTCGCGGAGCGGCTGCTCGAGGAGCAGCGATCGAGCGCGCTCGAGCACGCGCGCCGCGAACATCAATCGAAGATCGAGCAGCTCGAGCGCCGGATCGAGAAGCTGAAGTCGAAGCTCGACGACACCGAGGATGTCGTCTCGCGGCTGCGCGCCGCGAAGGACGTCGACCCGGGCGTCGAATCGGTCTTCAAGACCGTTCAGGGCCTCGACGGCAAGGACTCGCGCGCCGCGGAGAAGAAGGCGCTGCTCGAGGAGATCTTCCAGTTGAACGTCGAGCTGCGCGAAGTGATCGCGCACGGCAACGCCACGGCGGCCCGATCGAACTGATCGAACGGACCGCAGCGGCCGAACGCATCGCACGAAAGGACTTCGAGGACACACCATGGTCGAACGCGCGGACAAGAGCGGATCGCAACAGGCGGAGCCGGGCATCGGCGCCACCGCGAAGGACCACGGCGTCCTCTACGTGGGGATGGACCTCGGCACGTCGCGCACGTCGATCGCGTGCAGCAACGGCATCCGCGAAACGGTGTCGAGCGTCGTCGGCTACCCGAAGGACGTCGTCGCGAAGAAGCTCTTGAAGAAGGACATCCTGTTCGGCGACGAAGCCTCGAGCAACCGCCTCTCGCTCGACTTCTACCGCCCGCTCGAAGGCGGCGTCATCAAGGGCTCCGAGAGCGAGCAGACGCTGAACGGAGACTTCTACAAGGCGAACCTGAAAGCCGCGCGCGACCTCGTCCACTACGCGATCTCGATGGCGCGCCCGCGCAAGGACGAGCTGGTGTACGGCGTCATCGGCTGCCCCGCGCAGGGCTCGATCCACAACAAGAAGGCGATCATCGAGGCCGCGCGCGAGGTGATGGACTCGGTGATGATCTGCTCCGAGCCCTTCGCCGTCGCCTATGGCATCGATCGCCTCACCGACACGCTCGTCATCGACATCGGCGCGGGCACGACCGACCTCTGCCGGATGCACGGGACGATGCCGGCGGACGAGGATCAGATCACCAACACGTTCGCCGGCGACTCGGTCGACCAGAAGTTCTTCGAGGCGATCAAGAAGAAGGTCCCGGGCGCGCAGCTCTCCACCAAGATGGTGACGCAGTGGAAGGAGCGCTGGTCGACGGTGCGCGACGTGGTGCAGCCGATCAAGATCTCCGTGCCGGTCGCGGGTAAGCCGACCGAGGTGGACGTGACCGACGAGCTGCGCAATGCCTGTCGCTCCATCGTCGGGCCGATCGTCGACGGACTGCAGCACCTCATCGCGACGTTCGACCCGGAGTTCCAAGACCGCCTGAAGGCGAACGTCCTGCTCGGCGGCGGCGGCAGCCAGATCGACGGACTTGGCGACGCGATCGAGCGCGAGATGCACTCGCGCCTCGGCGGGGGCAAGGTCACCACGGTCGAGGAGCCGATCTACGGCGGCGCGAACGGTGCGCTGAAGATCGCGCACGACATGCCGGAGAGTTACTGGCAGCGATTGAAGTGAACGGCGGCTGAACCGATTCCGGCTCGGGTGCCGTCTTCTCGCGCGGAGTCCTTGCCGCGATGAACCCCGAGCTGCTCCTCGCTCACGAAGCGTTCCTCCGCGCGCTCGTCCGCGGCCTGGTCGACGACTCGTCCACCGCCGATGACGTCGTGCAGGAAACGTTTCGCGTGGCGCTGGCGCGGCCGCCGGGAGTGGTGCGGTCGGTGCGCGGGTTCCTCGCGCGCTGCGCGCGGAGCGTCGTGATCGACAGGCGTCGAGCCGACGCACGGCGGTCGGCACGCGAATCGACGGCGGCGGCGCGCGAGAGCGTGCCGTCCGCTGCCGAGGTCGCAGAGCGCGAGCAGGCGCGCCGGCTCGTGGTCGACGCCGTGCTCGCGCTCGACGAGCCGTACCGCACCGCGATCCTCATGCGCTTCGACCGCGGCATGGCGCCGCGGGAAATCGCGCGTGCGCTCGACGTGCCGGTGGAGACCGCGCGCACCCGCGTGAAGCGCGGGCTCGAGAAGCTGCGCGCGCGGCTCGACGCCGCGTTCGACGGCGAGCGCGGTTCGTGGTGCGCGCTCTTGCTCCCGCTCGCGGGGCGGCCCGAGGGACTCCTGGTCGCGAACCTCGGCGCTGCAATCGGCGGAGCGGTGGTCATGAAATGGTGGATCTCGACGGTCGCGGGGCTCGTGCTCGCGTGCGGTGCGTTCTTCTTCCTGCGCGGCGACGGCGACGCATCGAACGCGAACCGCGACGATGCGACGCATGCGGTCGCCGAATCGGCGCCCGGCGCGCTCGCGGGCTCCGGCCAAGACTCGTCGACGCGGCGCGACGAAGTCGCCGCGTCGACGCCCTCGAACCGCGAGGCGGCCGCGGAGACCGCACCTGGCGCGAGCGAGTTGACCGGCGTCGTCGTCGACCTCGCGGGGCTCCCGATCGCGGGCGCGCGGATCGCCGCGTGGTCGGACCGGCGCGGCGACGCGCCGGCGCGCGACGGCGCGCCGCCGCCCGCGAGCGAAACGGACCGGGGCGCGGGGGGGGCGCGCGCGACGAGCGCCGATGACGGCAAGTTCCGGATCGACGTCTCGAAGACGGGAGCGCCTTTCGGGGTCTCCGCGGAGAAGGACGGGTTCGCGCCCGCGGTCGAGCACGGCGTGCGCCGCGAGGCCGCGCTGCGCCTCGTGCTCGAGCCGCCGCGTGCGCTGGCCGGTCGCGTGCTCGACATGCGCGGGCGGCCCGTCGCTGGTGCGCGCGTGCGCTGGAGCGGCCTCGTCGGCGGCGCTCTGCTCGAGCGCGCGACGACGAGCGCGGACGACGGCGCCTACCACATCGAATCACTGCCCGCCGCGTCGACGCGAATCGTCGCGGGACGTCACGCCGCGGGCTGGATCGAAGTTCGCCACGATCGGTTCGCCCCGCTGCTCGTCGAGCCGGACACACTTGCGAACTCGACCGGCGAAGCGCGAATGGACCTCGTGCTCGGCGACGGCATGTCGCTGACCGTGCGCGTCGTCGACGCCGCGACGCGAGATCCCGTGGCGGGCGCCCGGCTCGCGCTCGTCTCGGACGAAGGAGCGGTCGAGCACTCCGCCGACGAGCCGTGGCGGAACGGTCCGAACGACGGCCGCGCGCTCGCCGAAGCCGTCACCGGCGCGGATGGCACCGCCCGCTTCGAGCACACCCCCGCGGCGGGCTTCCACGAGGGCTCGTTCTCCGTGTTCACCGAGCGCGGCGGGATCATCGCTCACGTGACGGCGGAGAAGGCGGGATTCGCGGCGGGAACAGCGGACGTGCTCGCGCTCGGGGACGGGCAGCGCCAGGAGATCGAGATCGCGCTCGCGGCCTGCGCGACGATCTCCGGACGCGTCGTGGATCGCTCCGGCCACGCCGTCGCGGGTGCGATCGTGACGGACGAGCCCGGCATCCTGAAGTACGACGGCTTCTTCGATCGCTCGGTGCGGCTGCCACGCACCGACGCGGAGGGCCGCTACGCGCTGCCGGTCCCGTGCGGCGCGGGCGGTGCGGATCGTCGCGTCGAGGTCGGCGCGCGGCGCGAATTCGGGATCGAGGTGGCGACGGTCGAGGTGACTCTCGAGCCGGGAAAGACGGCGAGCGCGCCGGACCTCCTGCTGGGCGGCGCTCCGTCCGCGACGATCCGCGTGGTCGACGCCAGCAGGCGGCCGATCGCGGGCGCGACGATCCTCCATCGTGAGAGCGTCGCGCCGCTGGCCACGAGCGACGCCGGAGTGGTCGTGGTCGAGTCGCGACTCCCGGCGGCG
>CAZOLL010000279.1:0-5974 GCA_964580365.1 uncultured Phycisphaeraceae bacterium | reverse complement strand
ACGAACGAACAGCATAGGTACGACTGCGAGATGCTCGTCGACCGGGTCTATAAGCAGATCCTCGGCGGGCAGGACCGGGTCGTCGTGCAGATCCGGGGCGGCAGCACGATCGAGTTCTGCCAGGGGCTCGGCGTGCTCGCGAACGTCGCGCCCGAGGACGGGCCGAAGCTGACGCTCTACTGGCTGATCTGCGGCGCCGTGGACGCCGCGCTGCGCGACACGGACCCGATCGAGGAGCGGCCGTCGGAGTAGCGGACCCGCTACGCTGTGCGCCCATGGGTTACTCACCGCAGGATCCGAGGCACGTCGTCATCGAAGCGATGACCGAATCCGACCCGACCTACATCAAGCTCCTCTGGCGCTGCCCGGGCTGCGGCGATATCCACGCCTGCAAGGTGCGCGGTACGCCGACCGCCGAGCCGTCGTGGGAGTGGAACGGCTCGCTGATCGCGCCGACGCTCTCGCCGTCGATTATGAAGCACCCGGCCGAAGGGCCGCGCTGCCACTCGTTCGTCCGAGACGGCGTGGTCGAGTTCCTCGGCGACTGCGCGCATCCGCTCGCGGGCCAGCGCGTCGCGATGCTACCGGGCAACGCTGATCCATTCCGGCGGTTCGGCCTGACGCGCGCTGATCCGGACGAGGACTGATCCGTGGCCGCCGCAGCGATCGAGACCCAGGACCCTCCCCGGTTCGTCAAGACGGCGAAGCAGCGTGACCTCGTCGACGCGATGATCCACCACGAGATGGTGATGGCCGAGGGCGGCGCGCGCTCCGGCAAGACCGTGACGATCATCCGCCAGCAGATCGTGCGCGGGATCGCTCGCCCGTCCCGGCACCTCGCGGGCCGCTTCCGGGCGAAGCACGCGAAGGCGTCGCTCTGGATGGAGACGATCCCGTTCGTCCTCGCCCGCTGCTTCCCGGGCCTGCCCTACGACATGAACAGCTCGGACGGCGTGCTCTACTTCCCGAGCCGAACCGGCGACCGATCGGAGCTGTGGGTCGCGGGCTTTGACGACCAGAGCCGGATGGAGAAGGTGCTCGGCAAGTCGTTCTCGGACGTCTTCACGAACGAATGCAGCCAGATCCCCTATGCCGTCGTGCCGCTGCTGCAGACCCGGCTCGCCGAGTCGAGCGGGCTCGCGCTCCGGTTCTACGCGGACCAGAACCCGCCGAGCAAGGCGTGGTGGACCTACAAGCTCTTCCATCAGGGACTCACGCCCGACGGCGAGCGGGTCGACTGGGACATCGCGACGGTGCGGCTCAATCCGAAGGACAACGAGGCGAACCTCCCGCCCGCGACGCTGAAGATCCTGCAGGCGCTCCCGAAGCGGCAGCGGCAGCGGTTCTGGGAGGGGCTCTACGCGGATCAGGTCGAGGGCGCGCTCTGGGACGACGAGATGGTGAACCGCGCCGCGCTGCGCGAGCCGGGCGAGACGATCACGACCGTCGTCGCCGTCGACCCGAGCGTCTCGAACACGGCGGACTCCGACGAGTGCGGCATCGTCGTCTGCTCCTCGGACGCGACGAACGGCGGATCGGTCGACCTCGACGCCTCGGGCAAGCTCTCGACGCAGACGTGGGCGAAGCGCGTCGTCTCCGTCTACCACGAGACGAAGGCGAACTGCGTCGTCGCCGAGGTCAACAACGGCGGCGACCTCGTCGAGGACGCGATCCACAACGTCGACCGGGGGGTGCCGGTCGTGAAGGTCCACGCGGCGAAGTCGAAGAAGGCCCGGGCCGAGCCGATCGCGCAGCTCTTCGAGCAGGGCCGGGTGACGCTCCGGGACCGCTTCCCCCAGCTCGAAGAGGAGCTGACCACCTACGTCCCCCGCGACTCGAAGGTGTCGCCCAACCGGCTAGATGCGATGGTCTGGGGGCTGACGTATCTATTGGTCGACAACGGGGGCGAGTTCCTGTTCGAGATCCACGGCTGACGAGGACGACGCGATGGGATGGCGCGAGCGCATCGGGATCCGGGCCTACACCCCCGCCGCCGCCGAGGCGAAGGTCGAGCCGTCGGAGGACCGCGTCGAGAAGTCGACCGTCCTCGGCATCAGCGACGCGCTCGCGGCGATCCTCGGCCTGTCCGACCCGACCGTCATCGCGACCCCGCAGGCCGCCCTCGCCGCCTATGAGCAGTCGGGCGCGGTCGCGGCCCCCGTGAACCTGATCGCCGAGAGCTTCGCCGCGCAGCCGGTCGTCCTGCAGAATCGCGACTCGGGCGACGTCGAGCGCCAGCATCCGATCCTCGACCTGCTGCGCCGGCCGCACCCGGCGATGGCCGGGTCGCTGTTCTGGGAGTTCGCGGCGAAGATGTTCCTCATCTGCGGCGAGGCGCCGATCGTCGCCGTCGGGAATGCGCGCTTCGGCCCGCCGACCTACCTGCGCCCGCTCTCCCCCGCCGACCTCAGCCCAACGCAGGACCCGGAGTTCGGCTGGGCGTCGAGCTGGAACGTCACGGGCCCGACGCTGCGCGGGCAGTACGTCTCGCCGAAGGACGGAAACGGGGCGATCTGGCAGAACGGCCCCTACCGGACGCTGCGCGTCGTGCGCGCCTTCTCGACGAAGGACTCCTCGATGCTCCGCGGGCAGTCGAAGCTCTACTCGGCGGCGTCGGACATCCGGCAGCAGATCGAGGGCGGCAAGTTCAACATCGCGATCATGAAGAACGGCGCCCGCCCGTCGCTGCTCGTGTCGACGAAGCAGACGATGGGGCGCGAGGCCTTCGACGAGTTCAACCGCCGGCTGCGCGAGGGCTTCGAAGGCACGTCGCGCGCGGGCAAGATGATGGTGGCCCAGGGCGGTGAGCTCGACGTGAAGGACTTCAACACGTCGGTCCGAGACCTCGAATACGCCGAGAGCCAGACGCGCACCGCGCAGGCGATCGCGAAGGTGCTGAAGGTGCCCGTCGTGCTGCTCAATATGGACGCCGCGACGTTCTCGAACATGGAGACGGCGACGCTCGCGCTGTGGGACGACGCGATCCTCCCGATGGCGAGCTACCTCCTCGGCGACGTCGGCGAGTGGCTCTTCCCTGCGTTCGACCTCGACCCCGCCGAGTGGGCGCTCACGGTCGACACCACCCGCGTCGGCGCGCTCGCGGCCCGCACGCTCAAGACGCTCCGCGACCGCGCGACGTCGGGGCTGGAGTCGATCAATGAGATCCGGAAGTCGATGCCCGGCCTCGACCCGGTGGACGGGGGCGACGAGATCCTCGTCTCGTCCGCGCTCCAGCCGCTCTCGGTCGTGGCGGCCGAGGTCGACGCGATGCTCAATCCGCCCGACGCCGGCGCGATGCCCGACCCGATCGCGGTGCCCGGGCAGGACGCGGCGGCGGGGACGAAGCAGCCGGTCCCGCTGCGGCGCGCCGGCTAGCGCGTGGCGGGCTCGCCCGGCGCCGAGCTGGTCGTCAAGCTCCGGCTGGAACGGAAGCTCTCCGCGCAGCTCAAGCGCCTCTTCGGCTCGATCGGCCGGCAGCTCGAAGGCGGGCTCGGCCCGGTCGGCGGCGGGATGGTGCCGCCGATCGTACAGACGTGGCAGCCGGTGCTGACTAAGATCCTGCTCGACCACTACGCGGTCGTGGCCCGGGCGTTCACGGGGCACCTCCCGCGCGCGCTGCCCGAGCACCTCCGGCCGAACGAGGCCGAGCGGCGCGTCACCGCGATCGTAATGGGCCGGGTCTTCTCGGCCCGAGCGGAGGCGCAGGCCAAGATCATCCTCGAAACGGCGCAGCGCCGGGTGGCCCGCTCGGTCGGCCGGGCGTCGGAGGCGATCGCGCAGCCGAACTCCGGCCTCACGTCGGCCGACCTCCCGCGGCTCGCGGCCCGCGACTGGGTCCGGCGCCAGGTCGTCCAGGCGCGGGCGTCGGCGACGTTCGAGACGCAGACCGCGGCCGAAACTTCGAAGGCCATCGAGGTCGCGCGGCTCGTCGGCGAGCGCTCCCCCGTCCAGAAGGACGCCGTCGGCGAGCCGAACAAGGTCTGGCAGACGCAGGGCGACTCGCGCGTGCGGGGCGCGGATGGGAAGGGCCGGTTCGACCACTTCGACGCCGACGGGCAGCGCGTGCCGATCTCCGAAGCGTTCCTCGTGTCGGGCGAGCACCTGCGCTGGCCGGGCGACCGATCGCTGGGCGCGTCGGACGGGAACATCTACGGGTGTCGCTGCTCGGCGATCTACGAGGCCGACTCGGTGGCCGAGCTGCGCTCGCTCGTCATGGAGCGGATCCGGCTCGACGTGACGCGGTTCGTCCAGACCGAGTCCGACGTGGTAGTCTCGCTCCCGTTCCTTGCGGGGCGCTAGAAGGGGGATCGCACGATGGAGATCAAGAACCTCGGCGGCCGGGTCGTCAAGGCGCTCGGCGAGGCGACGGACCGCAACGGCGTGCCCATCGGGCGGATCGAGGGCTACTTCGCTTCGTGGCAGCTCGAAGGCGGCCCGTATCCCGACCGCATCGTGCCCGGCGCCTTCGCCGACTCGATCGCCGAGCACAAGGCCCGCAACAACCGCCAGGTCCGCGTCAACTGGATGCACATGCGGTCCCCGATCGGCGGCGCGCCCATCGAGACCGTGAAGGAGGACGGCCGCGGCCTCTTCGGCGTGACCGAGATCAACCTGTCGCTGCAACGCGGCGCCGAGGCCTACTCGCTCGCGAAGCAGGGCGTCATCGTCGACTACTCCGTCGGCATCGACCCGACGGCCCGGAAGTTCGAGAAGACGGCCGACGGCACCGAGGTCCGCGTGATCGAGAAGGCGCGACTCTACGAGGTGTCGCTCGTCGACGAGCCGATGAACCGCGACGCGCAGGTGACGAGCGTGAAGGCCGCCGCCCCGTTCGCGAACCTCCCGAGCGCGCCGGCGGGCACGACGTGGGACGCCGAGGCCGCGCGCGAGCGCGTGCTGGAGATGAAGCTCCGCGACGGCGACCCGACGACCGCCTTCCTCGACCGCGGCCGCCGCTGGCAGATCGCGGACCTCGTCGACGGCGTGCTCCATGTCGTCCCCGAGGCAGTCGAAGCCGTGCTCGCCGACGTGAAGCGGGAGGGCATCGAGGACCGCGACCTGCTGACGCACCTCGACCGTTACTGCGGCCGGCTCGGGCTCGCGTCGCCCTTCCCGACCGCGGACGAGGCGGAGCCCGTGACGCTCGAAGTCGTGAAGGCGTGGGGCGTTCGCGACGTCGAGAACGCGCTCGCCGACACGGGTCGGTTCAGCCGATCGGCGGCGAAGTACCTCGCCTCGAAGTTCGCCGCCCCTGTTGCGGAAGGCGAGCAGGCTGTATGGTCAGACGTGTTGAAGGGCATCGGCGAAGTGAGCCGCGCCCTCCAGGCGCCCCGGTAGGGGGCCGTCAAGCGACCGCTGCAGAGCCTCGACGTGATGTCGGTTCGGCGCGGGTTTCGGAAGCGAAACCACGCCGGGAATCCGGCAGGAGGCCAGCCAGTGTCGGAAGTCGCCACCCGCGAAGTGATGGAGGCCGTGACCGCGCTGCGCGCGCAGGTCGAGGGCACCCTCAAGTACGTCCCCACCGAGGAAGAGAAGCGCCGCCTCGACGAGCGCCTCAACAAGTTCGACGAGTCGATGAACAAGGTCTTCCTCGAAACGAAGCGCCTCGAAGGCATCGAGGCCGCGATCGAGGAGAAGAAGGGCCAGCTCGACACGCTCGACTCGAAGGTCTCGAAGACCTCCGACCGCCTGATCGAGCTCGAAGCCCTGATCGCGCAGCGCGACCCCTCGAACAAGGGGAAGAACTACCGCGACTCGGCCGAGGTCAAGTCGATCGAGGCGTGGTGCCGCCGACCCGACGCCATCCCCGAGGAGCTGAAGGCCGAGCTGCGGACCGACGTCGACACGGCGGGCGGGTTCACGGTTCCCACCGTCCTCGACTCCGAGCTGCAGAAGGAGATCGTCGAGCTGGACCCGATGCGGTCCCTGGCTCGCGTCCGCGTCATCGCCGCGAAGACGATGGACATGGTCGTTC
>CAZOLL010000278.1:0-5977 GCA_964580365.1 uncultured Phycisphaeraceae bacterium | reverse complement strand
GACGCTGATGAACGGCAAACGGTTCGTGCGCTTCCAGGTGGTGTTCGACATCGCGGCCGGCGCTCCGCTGCCCGCGCCGTCGACGCCGCGGCCGCAGATGAACTTCGTGCGGTTGCCCTTCAAGTACTGAGTCGCGACGAGCCTCGTCGCCCGCGCGCGCCGTCGTGCGCGACCGCCTCGCGCGGTCGGCACGGCGGCGCACGCGTTTCCGCTTCTTGGCGCTCTCGACGCTCGCCCCGCGCGAGCGCCGGGTCGTCCCACGCAAGCCCGCGATCAGGGCGTGGTTACCGCACCGTCAAGATCTTGTAGACTCCGGGGGCTCTCCACCGTTCGTCTCGGTGCTCGGAGGATCGCGATGCGTCGACTCGCGCGCTTCGGCGTTCTCGTCTTCGGGGTGTCCGCTCTCGCGTCGCCGGCGTTCGCCGGCATCACGCTGAAACGGATCCACTTCCCCGCGAACTTGAAGGGCAACGGCGGTCCGACCGCGCCGCCCGCGACCGCGCCACTCTCGCAGCGCATCGTGTTCGAGTTCGACGGCAAACCCGAGATCGACGCTGCGATCGCCGAAGGCGTCCGCATCCGCGTCGACCCGAGCAACAACCAAGGTCAGACGCCGCACTCGCCGGCGTACGGGACCTACTCGGTCGATGGCAACTTCCTCATCTTCACTCCGCGCCTGCCGACGGCCCCGATCACCGACTCGTTCGGTCCCGGGTCGCAGAACGCCTCCGACACCAGCCTCCCGGGCATGCTGCCGAAGACCAAGTACTACATCGATCTGACGATCGGCACGCCGAACTCGATTGGCAACCTCTCGAAGATCGCGAAGACGCTCGCGCTCCCGATGTACTTCACGACGGTCGACGTGGTGGCCGGCTCGGGCAACGTCGCGACCTACTTCAGCAACGCGCCGAACTCGCCGCCGAAGGCGAACCCGCAGCTCTCGACTCCGTCCGACGGCACCGTCGGCGTCGACCCCAACGCGTTCAACGATCCGGCCGGCTTCTTCGACGGGATCCCGGCGTCGAAGCGCGCGCCGTTCCGCATCCGCTTCCGCGGGCCGGTCAACCCGTCGGCCGAGAACGTCTCGAGCGACAACATCCGTCTGCGCGGCGTGCGCGACCAGAACGGCGTCGCGGAGGACGTGCCGATCACGACCGAGATCGCGCTCGCGGTGAACAAGAACGCGCGGGCCGACGTGCTCGTGATCCCGCAGGGCCTCCTGCCGCTCGGCCACACGATCGTCGTGGAGGTCTCCTCGAAGTTCCAATCGCTGTCGGGTGTGGCGAAGGATCCGAGCCCCGACCCGGCGACCTGGAAGAAGGTGGTCCGCTACCGCGTCGCGGACGATCCGTCGTCGAACGCGCCGGTCAGCGACTTCATCCTCGAGAGCTTCAAGAACACGGCGCACCAGGACACGGGCGTGGCGGTCGCCGGCCTCGAACTCGCGTCGTGGGACGCGAACAACTCGAACGTGCTGCGCGCGTCGTTCGGATTCGCGGGCGACGGTTCGCTCGGCCGCTTCGAGCCGCCGAACGACGTCCACACGGTCATCCTCGACACCAACTTCCAGGTGTTCCCGCTGTTCGACGGCTCGACGCCCGACGCGCCGCCGGGCACGCCCGCGAAGGGAGGCGTGTTCAACTTCACCGACTTCCACCTGCCTTCGAACGTCACGCTGCTCCTGAAGGGCGACAACCCGGGGGTGATCACGTGCCTCGGCACTTGCCTCATCGAGGGCAGGATCTTGCTGAACGGCACGGACGGCACCGAGGACGTCACGTTCGACTCGGCGATCTCGCCGGCGCCGGGCGGAATCGGCGGCGCGGGCGGCGGCCGAGGCGGCGCGGGCCACCCGGTCGTCGCGCCGGGCGGCGGCCAGTCGATCCAGTTCATGCAGACGCCGCAGTTCGGCCAGTCCGGCTTCGCGCCGGGCAACAAGGGCCCGGGCGGCGGCGGTGGTGGTCAGTGCGGCTGCACGCTGCCGTGGCCGCCTTTTTCCGGAGACCCGAACTGCCTGCAGTATTCGCCGCAGGGTGACGGCAGCCGCGGCTCGGGCGGCGGCGGCGGCTCCTACGGCAGCTTCCTGCCGACCGCACCGGAGCCCGCGGGCGTGTACGTGTCCGGGCGTCGCGGTGGAGTCGGCATCGGAATGCACCTGCCGGTCGTGTTCAACGGTGGCCAGACCATCCCGCCCGAGCCCGCGGCCTACGACGGCGTCACCGCGAACTGCGTCGCGCGACCGAATCCGAATCCGACGTTCGCGCAGGCGTACAGCCAGGGTCTGATCTGGGACAAGGCGCCGTTGATGAACATCACCACGACGTGGGCGACCACAAAGAAAGTGACCTTCGGCGGCAACCCCGGCCCGCTGGCGTTCCCCGACTCCGATCCGGAGAACAACTTCGTGTTCGGCACCGGCGAGGTGCGCACGTTGTTCGGCGGCCAGGGCGGCGGCGGCGGCGGCAGCCGTTCCGAGGGCCTCTCGCAGGTCTGCAAGAACGTGATCTTCACGCAGCTGAAGCTCCCGTTCACCGTGCTCGACTCGAAGGGCGGCGGCGGCGGCGGCGGCGGCGGCGCCATCATGTTCCAGGCGCTGGGGACGCTCACGCTGGCAGGCCCGAAGTGCCTGATCACGGCGAAGGGCGGCGCGGGCGCGGGCTCCGAACTGGTCGGGGACAGCTCGCGGGGCGGAGCCGGCGGCGGCGGCTCCGGCGGCGCGATCATCCTGCAGTCGGCGACCAACGTCATCGCCAACGACCCGACTCTCGGCGGCACGAACGGCAACTTCAGCGTCAGCGGCGTGCCCGTGGTTCTCGACGTGTCGGGCGGATGCGGCGTCGACGCGACGATCCTCTCGAGCTCGAGCGCCGGCGGCACGACGGGCGGCGACACGAGCGTGATCCAGGTCGGCGACGGCGGCATCGGTGGACCCGGCATCGTTCAGATTCACGTGCCGGCGGGCGCGCCCGACATGATCGACGAGACCAAGATCAACGCGAAGGTCAATCGGTCGATGTTCAATTCCTACTGCACCATCTCGCCCACCACCGGCATCACGGACATGAATCCGCTCGTGCCGATGGAGAAGACCCCGTCGCCGCTCACGGCGAAGTCGGTCGCGCAGTCGACGTGGTACGACCTTGGCGCGGTGACCTCGGACTTCCGCCCGCAGATCAACACCTCGGCCGGCCTGCTCGACGGCCCGCTCTACGGTGTGCCGGGCGAGGGCGCGTTCTTCACGGGCACCGATGGGGACGGCTTCGTGGTCACCGACGTCGCGGGCAACATCGTGACGCCGAACGACAACGACTTCGAAATCGACTCGCCCGACCCGCAGGTGCTGAAGGCGGACTTCATCCCTGACGGCCCGACGTGGTTCCAGACGGTGCAGATCCTTTTCCAGGGCGCCGACGAGGACGCGGCGAATCCGGGCTCGCCCGACCTCAGCACCGCGACCGGCTTCGTCGCCGATCCGACGCTGATGAACGGCAAACGGTTCGTGCGCTTCCAGGTGGTGTTCGACATCGCGACCGGCAAGTCGCTGCCGGATCCGTCGACGCCGCGGCCGCAGATGAACTTCGTGCGGCTGCCTTTCAAGTACTGAGCACTGTACGCGAGGCGCGCGCGCGACGCACGTCGCGCGTCAGGTCGAGGTCTCGAGGATCCCCTTCAAGACGGTGCGCACCGCCGTCTGCTCGTTCTCGCCGTCGCACACGATGACGAGCGTCTTGTGCTTCTGCTCGCGGCGCTGGAGGTCGAGCACGAGCTCGCGTCGCCCCGGGTCCGACGTCTCGGCGCGATAGCGCGCCTCGAACGACGCGAACGGGATCTTCGAGCGGCGGAACTCCTTCAGCAGGTCGGGCGTGCCGCCGAGGTCCTTCACCCACCGGTCGATTTCCTTGCGGTCGAGGCCGCGCGGCCACTTCCGCGTCACGAGGACGCGGAAACCCTGTTCGCGCGGAGGCAGCTGGCTGCAATGTGCGGTTCGGATCACCTCGGCCGTTCCTTTCCTCGTTCGGAGGATCGCGGCCGACAGATTACCGATGCATCGCGTCGGGAAGCAAAGACGCCGGGAGGTTCAGTGCCGGCGGCGGCGCCGGCGCGAGTGGTGGTGGACGATCGGCGCCGCCAGATCGCCGTCCGTCGCGCCCGCGGGCTCGTGAGGGGCGGCGTCCGGAGCGAGCGCCGCGCCGTTCACCCGCGAGAAGTCCTCGATCGAGTCCGGCGATTCGAGCGAATCCGTCGGTTCTTGCGCCGCGAGTTCCGGCGGGCGCTCGCGCGCGGCCGCGGCGAGCGGCTCGACCCAGTCGATGCCGCGGTCCACGCCCTCGATGCGTCCGAGCACGCTGCCGACCTCGAGGATGGCGCGCTTGCGCGCCTCGCCGAGCGGAAGCTCCGAGTTCAGGATCGCGGCCCGCTCGCCGGCTTCGTGCGCGCGGGCGATGTCGCCGCCGGCGTGGAAGCGCAACGCGAGGTCGCCGAGCACGTGGACCCGCGCGCCCGGATCGTCGACGCGCTCGGCGCAGTTGAACGCGCGGTTCGCGAGCCGCTCCGCGAGCGCGGCGGCGTCCCGGCCGGCCGCGAGCGAGCACTGCGCGAACAGACGCGCGCGCTCGGCCTGATCGTGGAGCGACGACGCGTACGACTCGAGCCGCGCGAGCAGTTCGGCGCGAAGCGGGCCGTGATCGCCGTGCTCGATGAGGAGCAGGACGAGCGCGGTGATCGAGTCGTCCGGTCGGGGGGAGGGAGCGTCGGGTTCGGTGGGGAGGTGGACCTTGGGTGGGACCTCGGACGGACCGCGAACATCCACGCGCGGCCGCGCGCCTCCAGCTCCGTTCCACCGCGTGTCTGTAGCCCGTGCTCGGCCCCGAAGTAACCCGCCCTCAAATCGCGTACGATCTCCTCCCTCCTCATGAGTGCACTCGTGAACCTCGACGGGCGCATCGAGCGGCCCGAGAACGCGCGCATCTCGGTGTTCGATCGCGGCTTCCTGTTCGGCGACAGCGTGTACGAGACGCTGCGCACCTACCGCGGCAAGCCGTTCCTCCTCGACCGGCATCTGGCTCGACTCGAGCGCTCTGCGGCGCGCCTCGCGATGCCGCTGCCGCCGCGCGGTCGCATCGCGGAGGAGGCGCTGCGCACGCACCGCGAGTCGAAGCACGCCGAGAGCTCGTTGCGCATCATCGTCACGCGCGGCTCGGAGCCGGGCGTCGTCAATCTCGATCCGGCCAGCGCGCACGGCGAGCCGACTCTCGTCGTCATCGCGCGCGAGTTCGCGGGCTTCCCGCGCGAGTTCTACGAGAAGGGCGTGGCGGTCGCGATCGCCGGGGTGCAGCGCAACCCGAAGCAGTCGCTCGATCCGTCCATCAAGAGCGGCAACTACCTCAACAACGTGATGGCGCTGTTGACCCCGAACCGCGGCGGCGCGTTCGAGTGCCTGATGACCGACCGCGAGGGGCGCCTCACCGAAGCGACGACGGCGAACGTGTGGATCGTGAAGGACGGCGTCGTGAAGACGCCCGCGTTCGAGGTCGGCCTGCTCGACGGGATCACGCGCGGATTCCTGCTCGAGCTCGGCCGCGAGAACGGCCTCGAGATGATCGAAGCAGAGCTGTTCCCGCACGACCTGTTCGACGCCGACGAGGTGTTCCTCTCCGCGAGCCTGAAGGAAGTGCTGCCGGTCGTGAGCGCCGACGGCAAGTCGATCGGCACCGGGACGCCCGGGCCGGTCACCCGCCGACTGCACGCTCTGTACCGCGAGGCGATCGATCGCATCGACGGCGGTGCCGATCGGTGATAGAACGTCGCGCCGCGCGAGCGGAGCGCGCGCCGTCGAGAGCGCCGGATCGAAACCGGATCGGGGTCCTTCATGGAAGAGTCGAAAGCGCAGCCGTCGCGGCGCCGCACGCTCGAGACGACCGTCGTCGACGTCGTGATGGAGACGCACGACACCGCGACCGTCGTGATGGCGACG
>CAZOLL010000277.1:0-5988 GCA_964580365.1 uncultured Phycisphaeraceae bacterium | reverse complement strand
GATCGTCGCCCGACTCTGGCGTCGTCGTGCTGGTCACACCCACGATCGAGAGCCTGGCGCGTCCGTCGCGCGCATCCGCGACAGGCGGCGTCCTGCGCTTCGAGCGGCTCGCGCCCGGCGCGTACACCGTCTCGACCGATCGCTTCGTGGAGGAGTCGTGCGTCGTCGAGCCGGGCGCCACCGCGCGCGTCACGCTCGACCTCACCGCCGGATTCCGCGTCGCGGGTCGCGTCGTCGATCCCGACGGGGCCGGCGTCGCCGGCGCCACGATCACGCTCTCGCGCTCCGGACGCGGGCAGGAGAGCTTCGACGTCGGCGTGTCCGGCGCGGACGGCGAGTTCGCGATCGACGGCCTCGGCGCCGGTGCGCACGTGGGGGCCACGAAGGCCGGCTTCGCCGCGTCGATGCTGCGCTACCTGGTCGCCGGGCCGGGCGAGCAACGCGGCGACATCGAGCTCCGACTGCGTCACGACGGCGGCGCGATCGCCGGGCGCGTTCTCGACGTGAAAGGCGCGCCGCTTCCGGGCGCGCGCGTCGTCGCGGACGCCGACGGACTCGAGTTCGAGGTTCGTGACGACGGCACGCCTCACATGGACGTGTTCGAACGATTCGCGTGGAGCGCCGCCGACGGCACGTTCCGCCTGGACGGGCTGGTCGCCCGCGAGCACAAGGTCGTGGTGCGCGCCGACGGGTTCGCTCCGTTCGTCGCGACCCTCGCCACGCGCGCCGGCGAGACCACGCGGCTCGACGCCACGCTCGCGGCGGGCGCGATCGTCAGCGGGATCGTGCGCGGCAAGGACGGCGCGCCGGCGGCGGGAGTGCCGGTCGCCGCCGGCCGCGACGGGACGTTCGCCGAGTCGTCGACCGGACGCAGCGACGCCGAAGGGGCCTACCGGTTGGAGTCGCTGCCGGCCGGGCGGGTCGTCGTCGTCGCCGGCGACGCGACGCGCGGCAGCGCCCGGGTCGAGCACGACGCGATCTCGGGCGTCGAGCAGCGCGTCGACCTCCTGCTCGAAACAGGCCCCGGAATCACGGGCCGCGTCGAGGACGAGTTCGGCCGCGCGGTCGCGGGGGCCAGACTCGACGCATCGAGGGTCGAAGACCGCGCCCGCGTCGGCACGACGACGACTTCGCAGGACGGCTCGTTCCGCGTCGCGTGCCGCGGCTCGGAGGTCGTCGACCTCGTCGTCTACTGGAGCACGACCGGCTTCCGGCCCGCGCTGCGCGTGCGCGACGTTCGCGCCGGCACGGATTCGTTCGTCATCCGCCTGCCGAGCCGCACGCTCCCCTCCGCGCGGATCGTCGGCCGCGTCGAGGACGTCGACGGGCCGGTCGCCGGCGCGGAAGCGCTGATCGTCGACGTCGACGGACCGCAGGGCCTGACGGTGCTCACGGCCGCGGACGGGTCGTTCGCGAGCCCGCTCTTGCCTCCGGGCCGCTACGCGGTCTCGGTGCGCAGCACCGCGCGCGCGGTGCACACGACCGCGCCGATCGTCCTCGACGCGAACGCCACGCACGACGCCGGCACGATCCGCCTGACGGCCGGGGGTTCGCTCCTCGTGCGCATTCGCCGCGCGCCCGAGCTCCGCGATTCACGATTCTCGGTGTGGTTCGAACGCGCGGGCGACGGAGGCCCGGTGTTTCTCGACAAGGACGGCGACATCGCGACCGCGAGCAAGCTCGAGGCCGGCAGCTACGTGCTGTCGGTCGGCGACGGCGGCGTTCTCGCGCAGAGCGAGACGATCGCGATCCAGGACGGCGAAGAGACCCAGGTCGAGCTTGCGCTCGAGCGCGCGGCGACGTTGGTTCGGTTCGTCGTTGCCGCCGCGTCGCTCGAGGCCGAGACGATCCGCGTGCGGGTGGACGAGGCCGGCGGCCGGCGGGTGCATTCCGGAGTCCCGTTCCGGATGAGCCGTCAGGATCCGTTCGAGCACGAGATCGGACTGAACCCCGGCGCCTACCGCGTGACGCTCCTCGGACCGCACGGCGTGACCGCGACGCGCGAGATCGAGGTCGCGGAGAAGCTCGAGAAGCAGACGTTCGAGCTGTCGCTCCCGTAGTCGAGCCGGCGCTCGCTCAGCGCCCGTACTTCCCCGCCGCCGCGCGCGCGCGGAAAGAGGGAGGGACTTGAGAAGGGGGCGAGAGTCGAGAGCAACTCAGCCCCACCTGACATCGGTGGTGTCGATCCGAATCGTCGGCAGGTCGACGGCGCGCCCGTGTCTCGGAGCGGGTTCGACGGCGATTCGCTCACGGGCGCGAGCCGCCTGCGGCGTTGTTCGCCTCAGGCGGCTCGCGATGGGACCACTCGATTGGATGCAGCGCTTCTCGCTGCCGCGGCCTCCGACCGCGGGTGATCAAGGGACGAGCGTCAACGGAACCGGGTTGCTCGCGAAGTTGACCGGTCCGACGAGCAGGAACGCGTGGTGGAGCTGGATCCCGGCGAACTGCGGGAATCCCGCCGGCAGCGTGAACGAGGCGCTTGCGTGGCCCGAGCCGTCGAGCTGTCCGAGGCTGTTCGACAGCGGCGCCGTGTTCGGGTTGGCGGCCGTGTAGAGCAGGTAGGGGTCGTAGTTCAGCGGCAGCACGACCGGGAAGATCGGGATGCCGGGGTGGGTCCCCGAGACGCTGCCGAGCACGATGTAGCTGCGATGCGCGTTGGCCGCGCCGGCGTCGAGCGAGAACGTCTGCGTCCCGCCGGCGCCGGCCGAGACCTGGTGCGTGTCGGTCGACAGGCTGCGGGCCGTTCCGGAGAACGCGATCGCGGCGCCGATGTCGATGCCGTTGTGGCGTCCGACCAGGAGGTCGGGGACGCCGTCGCCGTCGAGGTCGCCGGCGCCGGTCACCGCCGCGCCGAAGGCGCTGCCGGTTGGCGTCCCGGTCAGCACGCCGAGCTCGACTCCGTCGCTCCCCGAGTGTATGCGCGCCGCGTCCGCGCCTGGCGCACCGATCAGCACGTCGGCGACGCCGTCCGAGTTCACGTCGCCGACTCCCGCCACCGAGGTGCCGAAGTAGTTGCCGGCGGCAAGGCCGAGGTGATCCCGAATGAGGCTGCCGTCCGATCCGGCGTACAGGTGCGCCGCGCCGGATGCGTTGCCGTTCGGCTTGGCGTTGCGGATCCCGACCAGGACGTCGCCGCGGCCGTCGCCGTCGAGGTCGCCCGGACCGGCGACCGACCAGCCGAACCGATTGAGCGCGGACGTTCCGAACCACTCGTGCAGCAGGTGATCGTCCGCGCCGGAGCGCAACTGCACGTGGCCGAAGTAGCCGGCGGCGGAGTCGCCGCCCCACGGGGTCGCGACGATCACGTCGGGCACTCCGTCCAGGTCGCAATCGCCGGCGCCCGCGACGGCCGACCCGAGGTGGACCCCCGACTCGCTGCCCCCGATGGAGCGCAGGAGCGCGCCGGTCGCGCCGGAGAACACGAACACGCCGCCGCTGTCGACTCCGTTCACGTCGGCCTGGTCCGCGCCGACGGCGAGGTCGGGCACCAGGTCCCCGTTCACGTCGCCGAGCGCGGCGAGCGCGATTCCGAAGTGATCGCCGCCGGAGCCGTAGAGCGAACGGATCACGGCGCCGGTCGCGCCCGACAGCATCTTCACCTCGCCGCACTGGACGCCGGACGGATCGTCGCCGAGCCAGGCGCCGACCGCGACGTCATCGATCCCGTCGCCGTCGACGTCGCCGATGCGCGCGAGCGCGCAGCCGAACTCGTCCAGCGCGTCGTCGCCGTACGACTCGCGCAGGACGGACCCGTCCGCGCCGGAAACCCAGGTGACGCGGCCGGCCCGCATGCCGTTGGTCGCGTCGCGCGGGCGCCCGACCAGGAAATCATCGTGGCCGTCCGAGTTCACGTCGCCGGCGGACGACACCGCGGCGCCGCACCACTCGTAGGTCGTCGATCCGGGGATCGTGAAGAGGTGGCTCTGCGCCTGCGCGAACGGGCCGACGCCGGCCAGGAGAGCGCAGGCCAGGATTCGGGTCGTGGGACGCATGATCGGCTCCTTTTTTGCCGCCCCGCGGCAGGTGACGGGACCCGCAGGACCGGCGGCGACCCGGTGGAGGAGGATCGCCGCGCCGCGGAGGACGCGAAAATCCGCAGACTCACCGCGGTGCGGGCCGAAACGTCGCCGCCGGGCGGCGCCGTATGCTCGAATACCGACATGCAGGACGCCGAGCGATCCGCCGATCTCGCGGCGCGCATCCGCGCGGGTGACCCCGCGGCATGGGAAGCGCTGTACGCGCGCTACCGCGACGTCCTCTTGTTCTCGATCCGCTGCCGGCTCGGCAGCCGTTTGCGCGCGCGCCTCGACTCGGAAGACGTGCTGCAGAGCGTGGTGAAGGACGCGGTGTCCGACCTGCGCCGGTTCGAACCGCGCGCGGACGGGGCGCTCGGGCGCTACCTCCACGTCTGCGTGCTGAACAAGATCCGCTCGAAGGCGGACCACTTCGATGCCGAGAAGCGGCGCGGAGAAGTGCCTCTCACCGAGTCGGTCGAGGGCCGGCTCTCCGCGCCGCCGGAGACGGTCGGATACCGGGACGCCGCGCGCTTCGAGCCGCTCGAGCGGGCGCTCGCCCTGCTGCCCGAGTCGCAGCGGGAAGTCGTGCTGCTGCGACGGATCGAGGGGCTGTCGAACGCCGAAGCGGCCGCCGCCATCGGGCGCAGCGAGGAGGCGACTTCCAAGCTCCATGCACGCGCGCTGCGCGCGCTCGGAAATCTCTTGCAGGCGCAGAAGGGCCGTCCCGGATCCCGACCGTGAGTCAAGACGACGCGCTCGAAGAGGACCCGCTCGACGCGTTGGTCGCGGAGTTCCTCGCCGCGCGCGAGGTCGATCCGATGCTCGAGCCCGCGGGGTTCGTCCGCGAACACCCGCCGCACGGGGACGCCTTGCGCGCTGCGCTCGACGCCGCGCTGGTCGCGCTGACGGCGCTCCCGGACGAGCGCGCGGCCCAGCCGGAGCGGATCGGTCCGTACCGGATCGTGCGCGAACTCGGGCGCGGTGGGATGGGCATCGTCTACGAGGCGCACCACAGCGAGACCGGCGACTCGGCGGCTGTGAAGTTGCTCGCCGGTGGCCGCTTCGCGCATCCGCGCGCGCTCGACCGCTTCCGCCGCGAGGCGGCCGCGCTCGGGCGCCTCCAGAGCGACAGCATCGTGGCGGTGCGCGAATTCGGCGTCGAGGGCGGCCAGCCGTGGTTCGCGATGGAGCTGGTCGACGGCGGTCCGCTCGACCCGGCGACGCCGCGCGACCCGCGCGCGGCCGCCGGGATCGTCCGTGATCTGGCCCGCGCGGTGGTGGTCGCGCACGCGGCCGGCATGCTGCATCGCGACGTGAAGCCTCAGAACGTGCGCCTGCGCCGCTCCGGCGTGCCGGTGCTGCTCGATTTCGGCCTCGCCGCCGATTCGTCGGTCGAGTCGCTCACGAGCACTGGCGACGTGATCGGGACGCCGGCCTATCTCGCCCCCGAGCAGGCGCGCGGCGAGCGCGCCGACGAGCGGACCGACGTGCACGGCCTCGGCCTGGTTCTGTTCGAGCTGCTCTCCGGGCGACCGGCGCGCGCCGCGGGCACCCAGGTCTGGCTGCGCGAGAGAATCGCCCGTGGCCCGTCTCCGCGCGGGCGCGACCTCGAGCGGGCGCGGGGAGCGGCGATCGAGCCGCCGCTGCTCGCGATCGTCGAGCGGGCGCTCGCGTGGGATTCACGCCAGCGGTTTCCGACCGCTTCCGCATTGGCCGATGACCTCGACCGCTACCTCCGCGGCGAGCCGGTGCACGCGCGGCCGTTGTCGCCGATCGAGCGCGCTCGTGAGCGAATCGCGGCGCGTCCGGCCCGCGCCGTGATCGTCGTGTTGGTGCTGCTCCTCGGAGCCTTCGTTGCCGCGTCGGCGATCGCTCCGCTCGTACGGCGAGCGGCAGCGGAGCGGAGCGCGGATCGCGTCCGCGCGATCGGTCGAGCGACGTTTGTCTGGCTGCGCGATGAACCCGTCGCGAG